>NZ_JACJTJ010000003.1:0-5184 GCF_014698605.1 Synechocystis sp. FACHB-383
GATTATGCATAGCGTTCCAGGTTTTGAGTGGTATCTAATCCTAGAACGCGACCTCCCCTCTTTTCTACAATCCCCACCTAGACTGCTTTTCACTTCTTTTGTCAGTCAATCAGGAGTATTGCTCTCCTTTCGGTAAACGTTTACCGCCTCTAACAAAGCCCAAGTCATTAACAGTACATTTCTCCCATCCTGTAGGCAATTTACAGGATTTATCATCTGGGTTAACCTCCGATAACGGTGGGGACTGCTTAATCTTTTCTTTCCTAATTAACCCCTGCTTTTCCGCCTCAATTTCCTTTAATAACTCCCGAGCAGGTTGATCGGTGGGATCTTGGGGCACTAACTTCCCTTGCATCGCCAACGTGAGGATTAATTCCCGTAACCGCTTAATGCCATCGGAGGCAGAAAATGCTGTTTCAAAGTATTTATCTAATAGGTCTTGAGTGTTCATAAAATAGGATAAAAGTAATACAACTATTATTTAGATTTTCCTTAATTGAGATATTACCGGCGGCAAACTACGATGAATTGTTTGCCAAACAATAGCCAAATTTACTTGGAAATATTCATGGGCCATTACATTTCGCATATCCGCCATAATGCGCCAAGGAATAGTAGGATGTAGCTCTTTAATTTCGGCGGGGATATTGGCAGAGGCTTCCCCAATAATTAAAAAGTTATACAAGACCGATTGAACAAGCATCTTATTTTCTGCAAACTCATCAAAACTAAGACCATCTGTAAAATGGGCAATATCTTGAGCCGCTTGGAAAATATCCTGTATCCTTAATTGCCAGTTCCTAGAAGGCATAAATAGCATCATCTAATACAGGTTTTCTCAAATGTTCTCGCAAAGATTGTTCCACTCCTAAATCAACTTTGCATTGAAATAAATCTTCTAAAAAGTGTTGCACCTTGAGTAATTCAAACAAAGAAGGTGTTTCAAAAAAATCCACTAAGAAATCAAGGTCGCTTTTTTCCGTTGCTTCATTTCTTGCGACCGAACCAAAAAGACGTAAGGATTTAACCCCCATTCTTTCCAATTCAAGACGGTGTAGTGCCAAACATTCAAGTACAGCTTCAGAAGTAATCATTTTATTGGCTCCATTCTTGAGCGATTTACCCGGTAATTTTAGTGGTTTATCCCAATGCCTCCATCAGCTCTGATTTCAGCAATTTTTGCACCTCCTTCACCTGTTGGGAAATTTCCAGAAATTCCATCATCAATTCCGCCGGATCACCATGATTCACCGTTTCCTGGTGTGGATTTTTACAATCAAGATTGTAATTACGACCGATAATTTCCTGCACGGATACCGGCCAAGCAAATTCCGTTTGTTCACGGTGTTGCCACCAATCCTTTTCCCGATCAAACTCCTGAATCGTTAGCGGCTTTGAGCGGGAGTAGGACTTATAGCCCGGTGGGTAGGGATGCTCAAAAAACCAGACCGTTTCCGTTGGTGTTCCCTTCTCAAAAAACAAAATATTAGTGGAAATACTGGTGTAGGGACTAAATACCCCCTTCGGTAAACGGACAATGGTGTGGAGATTAAACCCGGCCAACAATTCCTGTTTCAGGGTTGTTTTTACCCCTTCCCCAAATAAAAAGCCATCCGGCAAAACAACTCCGGCCCGTCCCCCCTCGTTTTTGAGCAGGTGCATGATCAAACCCATAAATAGGTCTGCCGTTTCCCTGGTGCGGTACTTGGTGGGAAAATTTTCCTCAATGCCATCTTCTTCCATACCCCCAAAGGGTGGGTTTGTGATGATCAGATCTACCCGTTCTGCTGGCTTGTAATCCCGTAATGGCTTGGCCAAGGTATTGTCATGGCGGACATTGGTGGGCACATCAATGCCGTGCAACATCATATTGGTCATGGCCAGCATGTGGGGCAAAGGCTTTTTCTCAATGCCATGCACTGTCGCCTGCAATAGGTTGCTATCGTCGGCGGTCTTCACCTGTTGCCGTAAATACTCGATTGCACAGGTCAAAAAGCCCCCCGTGCCACAGGCCGGATCAAGAATGGCTTCCCCCAACTGGGGGTTGAGAATATCCACCATAAATTGGGTCACGGCCCTGGGGGTGTAATATTCCCCCGCATTGCCCGCCGATTGCAGATCCGCCAGAATTTTCTCGTAAATATCGTTAAACAAATGGCGGTCTTCCGAGGAATTAAAATCCACATCCTCCTCAATGACGTTAATCACCTGGCGCAACAACGTCCCCGACTTCATATAGTTGTAGGCATCCTCAAACACGGAGCCAATTACCTTGCCCTGATTGGATACCCCCGCCGCCGTCGCTAATCCTTTCAAGGTGGGAAATAGATCGTTATTAACAAACTCGACCAACTCCTCCCCGGTCATGCCTTCTTGATTCTTGGCCCAGCTTGACCAGCGGTACTTTACTGCCAGGGGGGACTGATAACCGGGCACTAAAAATTCCCACTCCTGCTCCTTATCATCAAAGATTTTCAGGAATAACAACCAAGTCAACTGGCTAATACGTTGGGCATCCCCATCCACCCCCGTATCCTTCCGCATGATGTCTTGAATGCTTTTAACCAGATTGCCAATTGCCATAGGGTGTTGCTGTCGATAAAAAAAGATCCATAGGGAAGTTTACTGATTATGCGCTGTAAAGCTCCCTTTCCAAATCCTGTACGGCTTGCTGATAGCCTTTTATACCACCAAAGGCTTTGATTAACTCCATGGCAGTTCCCATTTCCGTAAACGGGGTGATGTTGAGAATTTGTGGTTCCTCCACCGCTTCAATGCCCTCATCGGCATATTTATCCAGTAACGCCTCTAACACCCGTCGGGCCTGTTCTCCATACTTGGTAAAGTAATTGCGTTTTTTAACCTCCCTTACCCTTTCCTGGCGAGTTAGAGGAGGTTCATCCCAGACCACATGGCAGATTAAATCAAACGGGTCATAATCCTTGCCCACTTCCTCTGCTAGGGCTTCAAAAAAGACCCCCTCTTTTGCCAATTCCTCAATGATGGCCTGTTTCCTATCCGCCTCACCCCAACGTCGCAGAAACTGATCCAAGGATTGATAATCTTTGCTCAGAGTATTACGGGTGTAATCCTTGAGGGATTCCGTGATTAACTTCCCTTCCACGTCGTAATACTGCACCCGCTCCGAAGCCACACTGACTTTGACGTTATCTACCTCATACTTAAACTTTGGCTCAGGGGGAATTGCACCACCACCACCCGTATCTTCTACTTCATCATCTTCCGTTTCTTGATCCTGTTTTGCCTCATCTTCAGTAATTTCTGGTGGCACGATGGGGTCATCCTTGCCGGGTTCATAGACTTGTACCGGATCGCCATCAAAGTCTGGGTCAGCAAACAATTTTGTGGCTTGTTTAAAGTCCATGATCGTAAACGACAATTTGCCGTAATCCTCATCAATGCGAGTTCCCCGCCCAATAATTTGCTTGAACTCCGTCATTGATTGAATGCGTTGATCCAGCACAATTAACTTACAAGTTTTAGCATCCACCCCAGTGGTCATTAATTTAGATGTAGTGGCAATGACAGGGTAAACACTTTCCGGGAAAATAAAGTTATCTAACTCCGCTTTTCCTTCTTTATTATCTCCCGTAATTCGCATCACATATTTATAATTTTCTGCCACTAAATCACTATTAGCATTGGCGAGGGCTTGCCGCATTCTTTCGGCATGGTCAATATTTTCACAAAAGACAATTACCTTATCAAAACGATTAGTGGCTTTTAGGTATTCGGTAATTTTGGCGGCAACTAACTCTGTCCGCTTATTTAAAATTAAGACCTTCTCAAAGTCCCGCTGATTGTAAACTCGATCTTCAATTTCCTGGCCATACTTATCCTTCATTCCTTTAGTGGGTCGCCAACCAGAGAGGTCTTTGTCAATGTCAATACGAATCACTTTATAGGGAGCTAAGAAGCCGTCATTAATTCCTTGTCGCAAGGAATAGGTATAAATTGGCTCACCAAAATAATGGATATTAGAAATGACCTTTGTTTCTTTGGGAGTCGCAGTTAAGCCAATTTGGGTAGCACTGGCAAAGTAGTCTAAAATACTGCGCCAAGCGGAATCTTCAGCGGCACTGCCCCGATGACATTCATCAATGACAATCAGGTCAAAAAAGCCGGGACTAAATTGTTTATAAATATTTCTCTCTTCCTCATTACCAGTGACAGCTTGATAGAGACAAAGATAAATTTCATAGGACTTATCTGCCTGCCGCTTTTTAATTTTAGTCATGGCCGACCCAAAGGGCTTAAAGTCGTTGGTCATGGTCTGATCCACCAAGATGTTCCGATCGGCTAAAAAGAGAATTCGCTTTTTGGTTTTAGACTTCCATAACCGCCAAATAATCTGGAATGCAGTGAAGGTTTTGCCTGTACCTGTCGCCATCACCAATAGAATCCGATTTTGTCCTTTAGCGATCGCCTCAATGGTTTTATTGATGGCCAAAACTTGGTAGTACCGAGGGGTTTTCCCACTACCATCACTGTAATAATCCTGGGTAATAATTTTGGCTTGGTCTTCGCTTAGTCCACAATGGTCTGACCACCATTGCCAGAGGGTATCTGGGGAGGGCATTGCCGCAAATTCCAACTCTCGCTCAATTACCCCATCGGTATTAATTTTGTTATGGAACAGGAGGCGATCGCCATTGGAGCTAAATACAAACGGTACCTCCAACATTTCGGCATAACCCAATGCCTGTTGCATTCCGTCCCCCACCGTATGGTTATTATCCTTGGCTTCTAAAACGGCGATCGGGATATTGGGCTTATAAAATAGAACATAATCTGCCCGCTTATTTTTTGCCCTAGTGTGGAGATGACCCCGCACAATAATCCGCCCATCCGTTAAAGAAAACTCTTCTCTGATCTGGGTTTGAATATTCCACCCTGCTTTTTCCAAGGCCGGGGTAATAAATTTTGTGCAAATATCCCGTTCCGAAAGAGATTTTTTATCCATAGTATAAATAATTTTACCTGATTTTTTAAAGTGAGTAAAATATTCTTTGTTTTAGTACTTTGAATCAATCTTTGTTGTCCTTTAAAGGGGAGCATCCCAGTTTGTCAGCAAGCATAAATACTCATAGAGAAGGCGTGATTAAGATAGGCACAGCGTAGGCGTAGCATTCGGTTAACATTCTTGGGAGACCATTGAGCACC
>NZ_JACJTJ010000030.1:0-177467 GCF_014698605.1 Synechocystis sp. FACHB-383
CCCTCAACCGGCTATGGCTTCCCGTCGTCAGCACCACCGCCGCCTTTATGCCCTTGAGTTTACTCTCCAGGTCTACTCCTACGAGTCCTCTTAAACTTTTGTCAGTCAATCAGGGTCATTTCTAAAGAAAATATAAAAAAGAGGGGAGAGAAGAAATTTAGTTTTTGTGGTGGAGTGGTAAAAATTGAGTATTGTGGATGAGCAGTTTACCCAATGTAGCCAATGTGAAACGTAAGCCATATGTGAGTGGAATGAGTGATGCAGAGTGGAAGATAATCGAGCCCAAGCTACCGGCACATAAGGGATTTGGGTGTCCCAGAGAGGTAGACCTGCGAGAAATTATCAATGCTATCTTCTATGTACAGCGCACAGGATGCCAGTGGGAGATGCTCCCCCATGATTTTCCGCCCCATCAGACAGTTTATAAATATTTTCACAAGTGGCAAAGGAAGGGTATCTGGCAAAGAATTTATGATGAATTACGTAAAGAAGCGAGAGAAAAGACGGGAAGAGTTCCCGACTCCAGTGTGGCAATGGCTGACTCCCAATCCGTTAAAACAACGGAAAAAAGGGGGAAGTCTATGGTTTTGACGGTGGCAAGAAAGTTAAAGGACGTAAACGGCACATCGTAGTGGATTCCCAGGGCTTTATTTTAGGATTATTAGTAACGGAAGCTAATGCTTCAGAGCGCTTAGGAGCGGTAGTGATTTTTGATGAGTTGCGTCAGCATTTATCCTCACTGGAAGTGATTTACCTAGACCAGGGCTATTGCGGGGAAAATTTTGCTCGGGCAATAAGGCAAGTGTGTGGAGAATCAGTACGGCTCGAGGTCGTCAAGCGTTCCTCCAAAGAATTTGAAGTTTTAGCCAAGCGTTGGGTGGTAGAGCGTACTTTTGGTTGCTTAAATTACTATCGAAGATTGAGCAAGGATTATGAACTTTATACCGAAATCAGTGAAGCCATGATTTACGGCGCCCTCATTCGTATTATGCTTTCCCGTATTACTTCTTAATTTTTACTTTAGAAATTAGCTCTTAGGGGGGGAACTGCAAAGCCACCCTGCCTCCTCAATTCTGAGGCGAATAGGATTCAAAGTCCCCCAATGTTTGGGGATTGAGGTGAAAAATTAACGCTTTTAACTCTGGAACGGAGGATTCCGCCTATTGTCAGAATGTAAGGCTCGCTACTCCTTGGGGTAGAGAGCTGTTCTTTGGATAGGAAGCTCCAACTTCAGCGCAAGCGAGTCGGGGTAGTTCACAACAGCCTCCTAAAGGTCGAGGAAAAAGTTATCGGATAATTCATAAATTTTGGCAATGTCTAACAAAAAATTAAGACATTGTTCCGGATCCATGGCGTTGGGGCGTAGGGTGGTAAAGCCGGAATACTTTAACACTAACGTCTTGACTTGCTCTGTCGACAAATCATTCACCGTGATGGCTTGCATAGACCAAACTTCAAAATTTCTGCTTTTAATCGGTACACACTCAATGATTTGGGGGGTATGGTGACGCTCGTCCTGGACGATGCGGTGATAGGTTTCATTGATTTGTTCACACTCCCCCTCCAACACCTGTAAAAAAGCGGGCTTGCTGTAGCAGAGCAGCCCGGTAATGCCATTGGCCGGATTATTTCTTTGGGAAGATTCTAAAATATCTTTTAAATCCTGGGGCTGTAGGTTGGGAATGCCCTGACTGCTGTAAATCAAACGATACAAACTCATTTTTGTGTTTAGCTTTTAGCTACTTTATAATTTTAGGATTAGTAATATTTTGGATTGCTGTCTGGATTAGGATTGAGAAGAACAGTGGCTGAAAAGTGAAATCAATCCCCTCAAACTGTCTGCCCATCACCCAGAAAAGCTGTCAGGAGTTGGTTTTATTAGTGGGAAGAAATTCTGCCAACCGACCAAGTAATTCCTCAGGTAGAAAAGGCTCGCTCAAGTACCCAGACGCTTGACAAAGTTTGGTACGGATACCGCTGATTAAATTGTCTCCTTTACCCAATAGTAGGATTGGCACATCTTTAAGTTGATTTGACTTACGACAAAACGAACAGAGCTGATAGCCGTTCATATCGGGCAGGTCAGTATTTATAATAATCAGATCGGGAGGAGAATTCAACAAAACTGTCAAGGCTCGGAAGGGATCCTCTAACACTGAAGTTCGATAGCCCTCTTTTCCTAAAGAATAGGCCATCATGCGTTGGTGAGCTTCCCTATGGTCAACATAAGCCACCAAATAGCGATCGTCCGTTTGAATTTCTTGATAGGGGAGCATTTTAATCTCACCAGTCTTGACCATGGGCTGTAACATCAATGCCAGCTCCAAAGTACTGATTTCTAAATGTCCAGCAATTTCGTACAAGCAATTTAAATTTTCCAAGCAAGTGTGGAAGCGCCTTAACCAATGTTGGCCATGGAGGTTATTTTTCACCAGATTTTGGCGCAAACTAAGCCAATTTTCCACTAGAGGTCGCTGGAAGGGCGAATTAATATAGGATCTTAGTTCCCACCAGTAGCGAATTTTATGCTTAATGGGAGTAATGGTTTTTTCTAACTCTAAATTTAAAAACAGTTCGCTCAGTTCTTTTTCCTGATTAAAACGATAGGATGTTTTGGGTAAAGAAAGCACCTGAACTAAGGCTTCTTGGCTGGCTTGGGTCAAAATCGAACGGGTTTGCTGAAAAGAAAAAACATCCTTTTTCCATAATCCGGAAAGAAAAAGATAATCGTCAGCAATTCTCGACGGCAGTTCGATACCCCTCTGACGGAGGGTGCTACCAATCAAATAGTTGAGTCTTTCTGAACAACCGTTGGCACTGTTAGCCAGGTGAATACGACCATCCCCTAAATACACTTGCCAATAAACAAACTCGTCGAAGGGGTTTTGAACCACTAGTTTGCCGCTGGCTTTTTGGTTAACAAGGGCATAGAGGAGCTTGGCGGGGATTGCCTGCTGAATTTGGACATTACCTGGGGAAGAGACGGATAAAACTGAATTGCTCATTATGGTGGTCGGACGGTGGATAGAAATTGACGATGTTGAAATTAGTTAATTAGCGGAGCAATTGGCTGATTGTTTAATGGTATTGTGCCTTATTTGATTTCTAAGACTTCGACTGTTTGGGCTAATTTAGCCAGATTGAGGGGCGAATTTAGTCTAAAGTTACCGATAAAATCCATGGGATATTGAAGCATTAATAAAAATATTAAAGATAAATTATTTAAACTGTGGCCAGGGGGCGGGAATCCAAAAAGGATGATGTTCTGAAAAGGGCAGTGGCATCTTGGTCCGTTAAAGGGCGACTGAATAGGTAACCTTGACCATAGTCACAATCCATGGATTTGAGCACAGCTAACTGTTCTGAACTTTCTACTCCTTCGGCAATAATTTTCAAGCCTAGGCGGTGCCCCAGTTCGATAATGGTTTGGAGAATTACTTGGTTTTTTTCCCTGGTCAAAAGGTCATCTAAGAAGGATTTATCAATTTTTAACGTCTGGAGAGGTAAATCCTTCAGGTAGGAGAGGGAGGAATAGCCGACACCAAAATCATCAATGGCAATTTGTATGCCCATATCATTTAGTTGATTGAGGTGGTGAATTGTTTCCCCTGGTTCGCAGAGCATAAGACTTTCTGTTACTTCTAGGGTTATTTGTTGGCAATTTATTTTAGTTTGGCTAACAATATTTTTTATTTCGCTTATCAGGTTTGTTTCTTGCAATTGACGCAGGGATAAATTGACCGATAACTTGAAAGGAGGAATGCCCTGGGAAAGCCAGCGTTGGTATTGAAGACAACTTTGCTGTAACACCCAGTAACCCATGGGGACAATTAAGCCAGTTTGTTCAGCAATGGGAATAAACTCGGCGGGGGAAATCAAGCCCAGGCGGGGATGATGCCAACGAATGAGGGTTTCGACCCCCAATAAAGCTCCAGTTTTGATGTCAACTTGCGGTTGGTAATGGAGATGAAATTTGTTCTGCTCTAGGGAATGGGCCATTTCCCAGGCTAGGTTTTGAATTGGGTGGTTAGATTGCGCAGAGTTGACAACCTTATTAACCCCATGTACGGTCAGGGATTTGTTACTAAAATTTGGGATAAGAAAGTTACGAAACCATTGTGACAAATTGTCCAACATTGCTTGCGGTGAGAAAACAAAATTTAGTGAGGAGGTAGGGAACCAATGGTAGATTTTATCACCACGGTAAGGCGAGGAATTCATAACATTTATTTGTTCCAAAAAGAGTAAAGTTATCGATTTTTAAATAAATGCAATTAAGTTATCCTAGACAAACACCAAGCTTAGATGCCAAGTTTGGAAGCAATTGAACTGCGCTTAATATTTTCTTTACATTCATTAAATCCTAACGTAGTCCAGGGAGAAAATTCAATGATCATTACAGACTAATTCCTCCTTGGAGTGCGGCTTTGCTGCTGCAATTAACAGTTTTGGGGATGGAACGCTTGGGCAATGGGCATGCGCCAACCACTGCCAAAGGCCCGATCCGTGACTTTCAGACCCGGGGCGGCCTGGCGACGTTTGAATTCAGATCTTTGCACTAATTGGCAAATTTTTAGTACAGTTTCACGTTCAAAGCCAGCGTTGATAATTTCCTGGGGGGATTGGTGTTTTTCAATTAATCTGCCGAGGATGCCATCCAAAATATCGTAGGGGGGAAGGGAGTCGGCGTCTACCTGCCCTGGTTTGAGTTCGGCGCTGGGGGGCTTGGTGAGGACGTTGGGGGGGATGATGGTTTGTTCCCGGTTGAGCCAACGGCACAGTTCAAATACTTGGGTTTTGGGCACGTCGGCGATCGCCGCTAGGCCACCGTTCATATCCCCATAGAGGGTGCAGTAACCCACCGCCATTTCTGACTTATTGCCAGTGCTGAGGAGTAGATGGCCAAATTTGTTGGCGATCGCCATGAGGAGGTTGCCCCGGATGCGGGACTGGAGATTTTCTTCCGCAATGCCAAAGGGAGTGCCCTGGAAGAGGGGTTCTAGGGCTTGGTCGTAGGTAGCCATAATTGGGCCAATGGCAATGGTCTGGGTAGCAATGCCCAAATTGTCCGCTAAGGCTAAAGCATCCTGAACAGAATGGTCGGAACTGTAGGGAGAAGGCATCAGAATTCCCAGGACATTTTCTTTTCCTAAAGCTTCGACGGCAATGGCCGCCACCAGAGATGAATCAATGCCGCCACTGAGGCCTAAAATTGCTTTACTAAAACCGCATTTATGGAGGTAATCCCCCACCCCCAATACCAGAGCTTGCCATAACTCTTCGGGGCCCGCCATGGGCAAGCTAGCTAATTTTTGCCCAATTAATTCCCCTTTATTGAGGTCATAATTTAATAGAGCTAAATCCTTCTGAAATAATGGCGATCGCCCGATAATTTTACCTTGATTATTGACCGCAAAACTACCACCATCAAAAATTAAATCGTCGTTGCCTCCCACTTGATTAACATAAATTAAAGGAACATTAGATCTTTTGGCACTGTGGCTAATTAAAGATTCTCGCAGGCGATGCTTGCCACAACTATAGGGAGAAGCGGACAGGTTAACAACTAAATTTACCCCCTGATCGATCAAATCCGTGAGGGGATTAACTTGGTAAAACTTTTGCCCCCAAAAGGCTTCATCGTTCCATAAATCTTCACAAATAGTTACACCAATTTTGACATTTTTGTAAGTAAAATATTTACTCTTGGGGGCCGAGGCAAAATAACGGTCTTCATCAAAGACATCGTAGGTGGGCAGGAGACATTTATGAAAGCGCTGTTTTACCTTTCCTTGCTCAATTAATACAGCACTATTCCAAAGTTTTTTTTGCCCCTGATGTTCTGCCTCGTGGTGCGGCGTAACAGTGCCCACCAAAACTGCCATAGAAGGGGGGATTTTTTCCGCCAACCGTTGTAATTCCCCCTCCAATTGCTGCACAAAACTTGGATTAAGTAACAAATCCTTAGGGGGATAACCACATAGGGCTAATTCCGGAGTTAATAGTAAATCAGCTCCCCTTGCCTGGGCTTGCAGGGCCGCAGTGACGATTTTTTTTGCATTCTCGGCGATCGCCCCAATGGTGGGATTAAGTTGGGCAAGGGCAATGGTAAACATAGTCAGAGGGGTATTATGGTAATTATCACTTTAATCCACCGACCTCAATTCAGACAAATATGAGGGCCTTATCTTTAAAAGGGGCAAAGGCCTGGGCATCAAAACGAAAAAGACTGGCGGGACGACCCACCCCTTTACTGATTTTTTGGCCAGTATCCTTGAGAAAACCCAACTTCAGTAAGCGGGAGCGGAAATTAGAATAATCAGAAAAATCTTCCCCTAAAACCGTGGTGTACAGTTGAAATAAATCGTTTAAGGTGAACAATTCTGGCAGCACTTCAAAGGCAATGGGACTGTATTCCAACTTATTACGGAGCCGTTGATAGCCATAGTCAAGGATTTGATTGTGGTCAAAGGCCAAGGGGGGAATGGCCGCCACATTATGCCAACTGACCTGACTGAGATTTTTGCTCATTAGCTGGGCATCTTCGTAGCGAATTAAAGCAAAATAGCTGACGGAGAGATACCTGACCCCGTACTGCTCCGGGGCCTCCCTGGGGTCTCGACCAGGGTTGCCAAATGTGTATAACTGTTCTAGGTAAAGATTTTTGACGGCAATTTTCTCTGACAAAATCCGGTGGGCGGCCCCCTCTAAGGTTTCCCCCATTCTCACTAAAGTACCGGGAAAGCTCCAATGATTTTTGTAGGGCTCATCTTCCCGTTTAACTAATAAGACCAATAAACGATGCAGGTGGGTATCGACGGAAAAAATCACATTATCCACACCCACTTTGAAGTCAGCTAAATAGTTTGGTCGAGGCTGGCCCATAGGATTTATCAATAATTTGTTTGACCTATATTTGTCGGCGTTTACCGGTCCAATTTTGGTTGACACTGGGGGCAAAAGTGGGCCGAACGGCCAGCTAATTTAAGTTTGGCGATCGCCGTACCACAATGGCGACAGGGTTCCCCTTCCCGACCATATACCTGGGCTATACCACCGTAATTACCATTGATACCCGTCACCTGACGATAGTCACTGAAGCTGGTGCCTCCCGCGGCGATGGCCGCCGTCAACGTGGCTTTGATTTGTTGATGTATCCTTTCACAGTCCTGCCTACTAACCTGATTACTGCCCATGGTAGGGTGCAAGCCACAAAAAAATAGCACCTCATCGGCGTAAATATTACCCAACCCCGCCACCAAGCGTTGATCCAACAACGCATTTTTTAAAGGACGGCGACTAGATTTCAGCTTTTCGTAGAGATATTCCGCCGTAAAATCCGCTCCAAATGGTTCTGGCCCCATCTGCCCCAGCCCCGTAATTACTTCGGCCCAAGGGCGATCGCCTGGTAGGAGCCAAATTTTACCAAAGGTGCGGGTATCGACAAAGCGTAACTCCCGGCCACCTTCGAACTGGAGCACCACCCTAGTGTGCTTTGGCCTCTGCTGACTCCGCTCCGCCCAGAGTAACTGTCCTGTCATGCGTAAATGGCATCCCAACCACCCTGTTGGGGCTTTGGTCTGACTTTTTCTGAGTTCCCCCAGCAAATACTTACCCCGCCGTTGCCAGCCCACCAAGCGACAACCGGTAATTTGACTTTGAAAATCCTCAACAGAAAAGGGGTAGGCAAGACTGCGATCAAGCAACACTTCCCCTCCCCCGATGGTCTGCTCCAGGGTCAAACGATTGAGCCCCCGGCATACTGTTTCCACTTCTGGTAGTTCTGGCACAGTTCAACGATGCAAATTTAGTCCATGGTCAAGACTATTTTGCCGCTGCTTGCACCAATTCCAATTCATTCTCGGCAAAGTTGTTGGTGTTTACCCCGGAAGCACTACCGCTGAAACCGTTGTAGTTCACCCGCTCGAAGCGCACAATCACCGGATAGAGAATGCCGCTTTTTTCCACACTAGCAACCGTGCCAACATCACCGTACCAGTAGGACTCAGTGCGTTTGATTCTAACTTTGTCACCACGATTTAAGGCCATGATTTAATTCCTTAGATAATTGCGATTTGTAAAAAACTATCCCGTTTGCTGGTGTCCCAAGGAAGCCCCAGGCAACAACCCAGCCCACTTAACGCCAAATTCTACCAGCTTTATTCTGCGTCCTCCCCCTTCCCCCGACTTTCCTAAAACAATTCTTTACATATCAATGCCCTGGGGACCAGTTCCAGAGATAAGATCTCGACCAAATGTCCCTTTCTGGAACAATGGATGGATAATGGAAGGACAATCGGTAGTGATAAATAATTTTAAATTTTCTTTAAACTCGCCCCTCCATTTACCAAAACCAAATAAAATTCTTTTGTACCGCAGTCCGGTATAGGGTTTGATTCCCAGACCGCCCGATGGTCTGAAGGTTTTCCTAGCAAGAAAACCATGGTGTAAGGGGAGTATGGGGTTGAAGACTGTGCCCCCAATCCCCAAGTCGAGAAATCATCAAAAAAGTCAAAATGACCTACAATCACTTTTTTAAATGTGACCGATGGCTAAGATTTTAGTAATTGAAGACCAGCTAGAGGTCAGGCAGAACATAGAAGATATCCTCACCTTGGAAGACTATGAAGTTATCTCTGCCCCCGATGGTGAAACCGGTCTGGCTTTGGCGAAGCAACATCTACCGGACTTAATTCTCTGTGATGTGATGATGCCCAGGGTAACGGGATTTGAGGTGTTGATGACCCTGCGTCAGGATCAGGAGTTGGCAGTTATTCCCTTTATCCTGTTGACAGCGAAGGCGGATCACCATGCATTTCGCCAGGGGATGGAATTGGGGGCGGATGATTATTTAACCAAACCCTTTACCATTGATGAATTACTCCATGCCATTACCAGCCGTTTAGACCGCCATTATCAGCGCCAGGCCATGGTGGAAAGTCGTCTGGATAATTTGCGCCAGCACGTCACCCGTTCCCTGCCCCATGAATTGTTGACCCCCCTGAACGGTATTTTGGGCACGTCCCAGTTGATGATCAATTTCTACGATTCCCTGTCCCACAATGAAGTGATGGAATCGTTGCATGACATCAAAACCTCTGGGGAGAGACTCTACCGTTTGGTGGAGAATTTTTTGTTAATGGCGGATTTAGACTTGCTGTTGGCCAGTCCCGCTCGTCTACAGGTGTGGCAATCCCGTTTGAGTCAATACACTGAATTACCATCGAGTTTGGTCCCGATGTTGGAAAATTTGGGACAGAATCAACCCCGCCGTCAGGACGTGGAAATGATGGTTGTGCCCCAGCGCATCCAAGTGGCCGAGCCGGATTTTCAGAAAATTATTCGAGAGTTGATCGACAATGCTTTTAAGTTTTCCCTGCCTGGCACCCCAGTGCAACTGGAAGCAGTGGTTAAAAATGGCCTCTGTGAACTGACTATCCAAGATCACGGTAGGGGCATGACCAAAGAGGAATTAGGTTCCATCGGCGCCCATGTCCAATTTCAGCGCTCTGAATTTGAGCAACAGGGTTCCGGCCTGGGGTTGACCTTAGCCCAACGGCTAACGGAACTCTACGGTGGCCAATTGGCGATCGCCAGTGTCCCCGGGGAAGGCACCACCATTACCATTCAGGGCTGGGAATCGACCCCCATTTAAAGCACTGATGAACTGGTGAATAGTATTGAAAGTGATATTTTCTAACATCTCCTGGCAGCGCCACAATCTGCCCCGCTTTAAATCCTAGGTAAGTTATTTTTAAAATATTGTCCCATTCTCCCTAGTTGATGGGAGCGTTGCCTGTTTGCCGATAGTTGTAATGTAATTCCCCATGGATAGCACTCCCCACCGTAAGTCCGACCATATCCGCATTGTCCTAGAAGAAGATGTCCTAGGCAAAGGGGTTTCCACCGGCTTTGAAAGATTGATGCTAGAACACTGTGCTCTGCCTGAAGTGGACTTGGACGGGGTGAATCTGGGGCTGAACCTCTGGGGGAAATCCCTCGCCTACCCCTGGTTGATTAGCAGTATGACCGGGGGCACTCCAGAGGCCAAGCAAATTAATTTGTTTTTGGCGGAGGTGGCCCAAACCTTGGGCATTGCCATGGGTTTAGGTTCCCAACGGGCCGCCATTGAAAATCCTGATTTAGCCGCCACCTATCAAGTCCGGTCCGTGGCGCCGGACATTTTACTTTTTGCCAATCTCGGATTAGTGCAGTTAAATTATGGCTACGGTTTGGCAGAAGCCCAGCGGGCCGTGGCCATGATCGAAGCGGACGCTTTGATTTTGCATCTCAACCCCCTCCAGGAAGCAGTGCAACCCGATGGCGATCGCCGTTGGTCGGGGCTCTGGTCCAAGCTGGAAACATTGGTACAGGGTTTGGAAGTGCCGGTCATTGTCAAAGAAGTGGGCAATGGTATTAGTGGCCCGGTGGCCAAAAGATTGCAGGAATGTGGCGTCAGGGCGATCGATGTGGCCGGAGCCGGGGGCACCAGTTGGAGTGAAGTGGAAGCCCATCGACAAACCGATCGCCAAGCGAAGGAAGTGGCCCATAATTTTGCCGATTGGGGATTGCCCACAGCGCTGAGTTTGCAACAGGTGGTGCAAAACACTGAACAGATTCCCATTTTCGCCAGCGGCGGTATTCGTTCCGGCATTGATGGGGCCAAGGCGATCGCCCTGGGGGCCACCTTGGTGGGTAGTGCTGCACCGGTATTGGCGGAAGCCACAGTCAACACCCAAAGGGTTTATGACCATTACCAGGCCCGCTTGAGGGAACTGAAAATCGCTGCCTTTTGTTGTGATGCGGCCAATCTGACCCAACTAGCCCAGGTTCCCCTCTGGGACAGACAATCAGGACAAAGGTTAACTAAACCTTAAGGGACATTTTGCTCTGGTTGACGATACAGTGAAGGCTGGACTGCTTGATCTCGATATAGCTGCGGAGTAGGGCATCAAGCCATAGTTTTCCTTCAATAATCCCCCCATGAAATGGCATAAAGAAAGCAAAGTATTATTACAAGGAGTACATCATCCCCTCGGTTTAACCTATCTAGAGCAGATGCGGAGTTGTGGTACCAAACTGGTGGCGGGGGTGAGTCCGGGCCATGGGGGGGAACTGATTGACGATTTGCCGGTATTTGACTTGGTAGATTTGGCCGTTAAAACCGTAGGCTCCGTGGACATTAGTTTAATTCTCAATCCCCCCTACCGAGTTTTAGATGCGGCCCTAGAGGCGATCGCCGCTGGCATTCGTCAACTGGTAATTGTGTCCGCCGGAGTCCCCCCCCTGGATATGATCACCCTCCTGCGGGAAGCCCAAGCTACCCACACCCTGATCCTTGGTTCCGGCAGCCAAGGCATTATGGTGCCCCAACAGTTTTCCGTCGGTACCCTGGACCCCAATTGTTACCTGCCTGGGCCCATCGGCATTATTAGCCACTGTGATCGCCTCACCGACGACATTGCCCAAACCTTAAGCGCGGCCGGCCTGGGGCAATCCATGGTAATCAGCCTGGGCACCGACGGCCTCAATGGTTCCAACTTTGAGCAATGGCTCCAGGTGCTGGAAGAAGACGAACAAACGGAAACTATTTTATTGCTGGGGCAACCCAACAGTAACGGGGAAATGAGGGCGGCGGATTATGTGGCCTCCGCCATAGAAAAACCCGTAGTGGCCTATCTAGCGGGGCGGGGCGCAAAAATCAAACGGCATTTTGGCGACTCCCTAACCATTGTGGCCAACCAACTATCCCATAAACGTCCCCTCTTAACCAGCGTCGAGCAAACGGTACAAGCCTTTGAGAAAGCTAACATTCCGGTGGCGGAAGCCCCCTGGGAACTGCCCATTTTTTTACCCCTAGCCATGGAAAGTCGCCATTTGGGCGGTGATTAGGGCAAAGATGATGGAGACAGCTTCTTTTTTTCCCTAGCGGTCACCATGGGGTTGGTTACCACCCCAAGCTTTCAGCTATGCTTATTGGAGTAGCGGGAAGAATCTTGATAGACTGGCTGGGAGCTATGCCAATTTGTGTGATTGAGTTTGAGGAAAATTGTTGATGAAAGCCATGATTTTGGCCGCCGGCAAGGGCACTCGGGTCAGACCAATCACCCACACCATTCCCAAGCCGATGATCCCCATTCTGCAAAAACCAGTGATGGAATTTTTGCTGGAGTTATTGCGGCAACACGGTTTTGATCAAATCATGGTCAATGTGAGCCATCTGGCGGAGGAGATAGAGAGTTATTTTCGGGATGGGCAGAGGTTCGGCGTACAAATAGCCTATTCCTTTGAAGGGAATATTGTCGATGGCGACCTGGTGGGCAAGGCCCTCGGATCGGCAGGGGGATTAAAAAAAATTCAGGAGTTTAATCCCTTTTTTGACGATACTTTTGTGGTGCTTTGTGGTGATGCACTAATTGATTTGGACCTCACCACTGCGGTCAAGCTCCACCGGGAAAAGGGAGCGATCGCCACCATTATCACCAAAACGGTGCCCAGGGAATTGGTCTCTAGCTATGGGGTAGTAGTTACCGATGACAATGGCAAAATTTTAACCTTCCAGGAAAAGCCAGCGGTGGAAGAGGCCCTGAGCACAGAAATTAACACGGGCATTTATATTTTTGAGCCGGAAGTGATTGACTACATTCCCTCCGGTCAGGAATACGACCTGGGGGGGGATCTATTTCCCAAGCTGGTGGACAGCGGCCTACCCTTTTACGCGGTCAATATGGACTTTGAGTGGGTGGATATTGGTAAAGTGCCGGACTATTGGCAGGCCATCCGGGGGGTACTTTCCCGGGAAATAAAAAATGTACAAATTCCCGGCATTGAAGTTAGACCGGGAGTCTATACCGGCATTAACGTGGCCGCTAACTGGGACAATATCGAAATTGAGGGCCCAGTGTATATTGGTGGCATGACCCGCATTGAAGATGGGGTAAAAATCATTGGCCCTTCCATGATTGGCCCCAGTTGCCTAATCTGTCAGGGGGCGGTGGTGGACAACAGCGTAATTTTTGAGTATTCCCGTTTAGGCCCCGGGGCCCGTTTGGTGGATAAATTAGTCTTTGGTCGTTACTGTGTGGATAAAACCGGAGCGGCGATCGATGTGCAGGCAGCGGCTTTGGATTGGTTAATCACCGATGCCCGCCATGCGGCCGTGCAATATCGCCAGGAGTATCCGCCCCAAAGGGAAATTTCCAAACTTCTCCAGCCGGAATAGTGGGAGAAATGGACTGGTGAGGAATTGTTTTCTTTTCCCCTGGTTACAAACTTTGATTGAATGGGGGAAACTTGGACAGATAACCTAGCTAGGCAATTCTAATTTTTGCAGGGATAGCTGGGCTGCCTGGGACACTTGGGGATGTTCGTCCCTAACCATGAAAGTCAGAGCGGAACGACTCTGGTCACAGGGTAAATTACCCAGGGCTTCCGCTAATCTTTGGCGAATTAACCAATCTTCGTGGGAAGCAAACGCCAAAATTGCCTCCACCGCATCCACCGCGCCAATTTCCCCTAGAGCCGCGATCGCCGCTTGTTGCACCACTGCTTCATCACTTTTCAGCGCTTCTAGCAAGACAGTTTGGGCTCGAATATCTTTTAAATTGCCTAGGGCCACCGCCGCACTGAATCGCACCAGCCATTCCGTATCTTCGTAAAAAGCTCGGCAGAGGGGATGGAAAGCCCGTTCGTCTTCTAGGTAACCCAGGGCCCCCGCCGCGTCGGCCCGGATGCCGTAATCTTCATCGGTTTCCAACAGCTTAACCAGAATGGGATAGCATTCCTCCGTTTGCTTAATGCCCAGGGCAAACACCGCCATGGAACGCACCTGCAAAGTATCGTCATCCAGAACTTTCTTAATCAGAGGCACCGCTTCCTCGCTGGAATAGGGTCTAAGGGAAGCTAGGGCAATGAGGCGATCGCGGGAATTGGGGCTGTCGAGTTGGCTGGCAATTTGTTCGAGGGTCAGGGCTGTCATGGCTAGGTTTCTGAGAATTTCTTCTGCCATTGTAACAAAACTTTATAAAACCATCTTGGTGTTCTCCCCCGGCGATCGGTCGGTAAACCCCCCACCGACAAATTTTCCCCAGGCAACATAATCCCGTAAACTTTCTTAATATAGTTCGTCCCCTGAGGACAGGAGGAAATTGCGGTGACCATTACCTTTGTCAAAGAGCAGAAAGATATTATTGTGGCCCAGGGTGCCAACCTAAGGGAAAAAGCCCTGCAGAATGGCGTTGATATTTACACCTTGAAGGGAAAGTTGATGAACTGTGGCGGCTACGGCCAATGTGGCACTTGCATAGTGGAAATCACAGCGGGCATGGAAAATCTTTCCCCCAAAACCGATTTTGAAAATAGGGTGTTACGCAAAAAGCCCGACAACTTTCGCCTCGCTTGCCAAACCTTGGTCAATGGGCCAGTGAGTGTGAATACCAAACCCAAAGGCTAGGGGCGATCGCCGAGGATTTAGGATTTGCTCAAGCCTTGTCGAGGGTAGGCATCCCCCTTAATATTAAGTTTCAAAATTACCCTCAAATCTAATTAATAACCGTCTCTTTCGAATCCCCAGGGTGGAGGCCGGGAGATTTCTGTTCTTCCCCTGGTCCGGCTGGAGCGGCATTCTGTTTGGCTAGTTCCCGTTCCAGGGTGCTGAGTTCAGACTGGAAGCGAATTTGTATTTTGGGTCCCGAACTGGCTAGACGCAGAACCATGCCATCCTTTAGGACGAGTTCTTCCACGGTTTCCGCTTCCATATAGGTGCCATTGGCCCCCAAGTTAACGGCAACCCAACCATCCCCTTCTGGTCGGAGCTCTAAATGGTGGCGGGATACTACAGCACTGTAGAGTACAACATCGTTATCCGCCGCCCTACCCACACGGATGCTTCGTTCCGATTCAAAGGTCCAGCTCTGGACAGCAACGCTTTTACCCGGCAGGAGGAGGGTGAGTGTGATGGCGGACATTCAAGTTATGCGTGCATTTGATTAACTGTTTCCCATTGTACGGTCTGTCCTGCTTTTGCACCCAGACAATCTTGACGGGGCTGATCGCCGGAGAGTCAGTCGTATTAAGGCGTCCTTAATGTCAACGAAGGAAATCAAGCCGAGGCCACAGGGCAGATTTTGCCAGCGCCATGTTTTGATAATATGGGAAGCCTAACTATCATGCCCGATTACCTCGGCATTGATAACAATTACCGACAAATTAACCCTAGAAAATTACCTGACTGCGTTTAGCGAAGGGGAGGATTGACCGCGATGGACAATAAGCAAATGTTGATGATTCCGGGGCCAACTCCCGTACCAGAAAAAGTTTTGTTGGCCATGGCAAAGCATCCCATTGGCCACCGCAGTGGTGATTTTAGCAAAATCATCGCTGAACTGACGGCAAACCTCAAATGGTTACACCAAACCCAAAATGATGTTTTGATGCTGACCACCAGCGGCACGGGGGCGATGGAGGCGGGCATAATTAACTTCCTCAGCCCTGGCGATCGGGTGTTGGTGGGTAATAACGGTAAATTTGGCGATCGTTGGGTTAAGGTGGCCAAAACCTTCGGTTTAGCAGTGGAAGAAGTTAAGGCCGAATGGGGCAAGCCTTTGGATCCCAATGCCTTTAAAACGCTGTTGGAAGCGGATACTGCCAAGACCATCAAAGCTTTGATCATTACCCATTCCGAAACCTCAACGGGGGTACTGAATGACTTGGCCGCCATCAATACCGCTGCCAAAGCCCACGGTGGAGCGTTAATGATTGTGGATGCGGTGACCAGTTTAGGAGCCACTCCAGTGGCGATCGATGAGCTGGGTCTAGACGTGGTGGCATCCGGTTCCCAAAAGGGCTACATGATTCCCCCTGGGCTGGGATTTGTCTCCGTCAGTCGCAAAGCTTGGCAGGCTTATGAAACTGCCACCATTCCCCGCTTCTATCTGGATTTGAAAAAATACAAAAAATCCACCGATGAAGATAGCTCCCCCTTCACTCCCCCCATCAACCTAATGTATGGGTTGCAAGCATCCCTGCAAATGATGAAAGCGGAGGGCCTAGAGGCTATTTTTGCCCGCCATCAACGGCACACCAATGCGACCCGGGCGGCCATGAAAGCTTTGAACCTACCCCTATTTGCCCCTGACAATGCGGCCAGTAATGCCATCACCGCCGTTGCGCCCCTGGGAGTGGAAGCGGAGAAAATTCGCAGTACCATGCGCAAAAAATTCGACATTGCCATGGCCGGTGGGCAGGATCACCTCAAAGGTAAAATCTTCCGGATTGGGCACCTGGGCTTTGTCTGTGACCGGGATATCCTCAGTTGCATCGGGGCTTTGGAAGCCACTTTGATTGAACTTGGTTATGAGGGTGTGAACCCTGGAGCTGGGGTGGCTGCTGCCGCTGGAGTTTTGGCCCAGGGTTAAAAAAGCCCTAGCAATCTCAAAATATCAACAATGGCGATCGCCAAATATCCCCACAGAGGGGAGGTAAACCAGGGAATGAAAATTCCGACCTTGGATTTATCTCCTCTTTTTCGGTGTCTGTATTTGGCTAGTGAGACTAACTAGAGTCACTGTCACCAAGCCGGCTTTCAAAAGAACTGATAGGGTGAAAGTAGTTGGACGCAGGGCTTAAATTTTTATGCAGTTATCCATTTGTTTGCCGGAAACTCCCCTCACCGTAACTCCGGAGCAATTTCTGGCGATCGCCGTTGCCAACCCAGACCTACGCTTAGAGAGAACTGCCAACGGAGAGTTAATTGTGAACCCACCAACGGGGAGTGAGTCCAGCCGCCGTAATCTGAGTATTACTGCACAGCTCTGGAATTGGGCTGAAAGCCATTCTGAGTTGGGAGTGGCATTTGAGTCTTCCTGTGGTTTTCGTTTACCTAATGGTTCTACCCGTGCCCCCGACGCGTCTTGGATCAGTCGTGAACGTTGGGAGGCCTTGAGTCCAGTGGAGAAAGAGGGATTTGCGCCCCTTTGTCCCGATTTTGTAGTCGAATTGCGCTCCAAAACTGATAGCCTGTCTACCTTGCAAGAAAAAATGCGGGAATATATGGAGAACGGTGCCCGTTTAGGCTGGTTAATCGATCCCCAGAACTGTCAAGTGGAGATTTATCGTTATCGTTCAAAGGAAAAAACGGTGGAGATTCTCGTGCAACCAGAGGCCCTATCGGGGGAAGATATATTGCCTGATTTTGTTCTTTCCTTGATCCGCATCTGGCCTTAACTGCATTTCAGACCACTATTTCTGCCTTAACCATTGCTTAATGGGGAAAACCGTGCTAAGCTTCCAACCCTATGCACTACGCCATCCCCAAAACCTACGCCGAACTAGATGCCCTACGCCGTTTCCCCGCTAACGAGGAATTGGTGGCAGTGGCGATCGCCGGGGTCATTAACTGGGCCCGGGCCAACGAGCAGTCTTTGGATGACGTGGTTCAGGAAATTTTGGCGGAGGATGGTTTATTGGATTATGTCCAAAGGGACCGCCTCAGTGAGATGATTGTGCAGGCTTGGCAGGCGTTACCGCATTTGCCCAATCCTTTGCCCAGTGGAGCACCGTCTGTACCCGGGAACTGGTGGGAGCCTCGCAGTAAAGCCGTAGTAAAGGTTCCGTCCCACTAAAACGAATTAATAGCCAACCGCCACCGGCCATGCGGAATTTGTAGCCGTCGGTGGTCAATAGATCTGTCACCTTTTCCCCAGCGATTTCCTTTAGGGGGTTTTCATTTAGGGTTTGTACCAAGGCAGTGCGGACAGCCATGCTGGCCAAAGGTAAATCAATGCGGTCATATTCACTAACAAAGCCGACTTTTTCCTGGAGCCGACCATATTGCTTACTAATATCCTGCCGGGACTGCACCACCGTTTCCAACACATACAGGGCCGATAACAGGGCATCCCGTTCAGGAATGTGACTCCCATAGCCAATGCCACCGGACTCTTCCCCACCAATCAACACTGGGCTAGTTAACATCCTGTCGGCTATGTACTTATAACCGATCGCCGTTTCTGTGAGGGGAATGCCGTAAAGCTCTGCCAATTTTGGGATTAGGTCGGAGCCGCTAACGGTTTTAACGATTTCCCCCTGGAGGCCCTTTTGGGTAGCCAGATGGTAAATCAAAATGGGAATTAAACCCTGGGAACTGAGAAAATTGCCCTGGCCGTCCACTGCGGCAATGCGGTCCGCATCCCCATCAAAAATCAAACCCACCCGCAACTCTGGCCCACCAGCTTCGGCCGCCGTTTTCAGCGCTGCTAATAATTTGGGGACATATTTGGGCAAAGGTTCCGGGGATCCACCACCAAACAAGGGATCCCGATCGCCGTTAATTTCATCGATGGGGCAACCAAGCAACCGTTCCAAGCCACTGGCGGCAGCCCCGTGCATCACATCGGCAAACACCCGCAATTTTCCTTGTTGAATCGCAGTTCTGATGGGCGTCACATCCACTTTGGCCTGTAAACCCTGGCAGTAACTAGGCCAGGGATCAAAATACTGCAAACTGCCTCCTGATGAGGGCGGGAGCAAGGGATTTTGTAATTGGGCTTCGATTTTTGCGGTAATGTCTCCCCCCACAGAACCCCCAAAGGCCCCTTTTACCTTGAGCCCTAAATAGTTGGCCGGGTTATGGCTAGCAGTTAAAACCAAGGCGCCTAGGGCATTTTCCCGGTGGGCAGCCCAACTAAAGGCCGGCGTGGGAGCATAACATTCGCTCAACCAAACTTCAAAGCCCAACTCCTGCACCGTCTGGGCCACCAAAAGTGCAAATTGTTCCGCCATAAAACGGCGATCGTATCCCACAATTAAGCGATGTTCCCGACCATTACCGCCAAATTCTTCTGCCAACACCTGGGCCGCCGCCGCCGCTACCAAAGCCACCCGCTCAAAGGTAAATTCTGCGGCAATTACCCCCCGCCAACCATCGGTACCAAATTTAATCGGAGCAGGAGTGTAAACCATGACAAACCCATTTATTTTTGGAGCAATTACCCGTGGCTATTTTACCCCAAGCCTTGGCTTTCCCTTTCCCCTGGGGCAGGATTTTCTAGAATGGGAGAGTCCCCCACCATCGCCCCCCTGAACGCCATTGAGCCGCACTTACCAAACCCTAGGCATTGTCGTTAAAGGTATGGCCTTTGGGGAATCCGATCGCCTAGTGACCATTTTTTCGCCGGAATATGGACTGATTCGAGCCATTGCCCCCGGGGCCAGAAAACCAAAATCTAGCCTCAGGGGCCGCACCGAGCTATTTGTAGTCAATCAGTTTCTGCTATTTGCGGGAAAAAGTTTAGACCGCATCAACCAGGCGGAAACCCAATACTCCTATCCCGGCCTGGGGCAAAATGTTTGTAATTTGGCGGCGGGGCAATATTTAATCGAACTAATCCTGGCCCTGGGGACGGAAGCCAGCGCCCAGGCATCTCTGTATGAACTGTTCACTGAACATTTACGCCGGTTGGAAACAGAAGCAACGGCGGAGGATATTTATGGCCATTTGGCCCAAGCGTTGTTCCATTGCCTGGGAGCGGAGGGCTTTGCACCCCAATTTCATCACTGTGCCATCACGACCCAAACCATTCGCCCTAATTTTTACGATCACCAATGGCGGGTGGGCTTTAGCCCGGAGTTGGGCGGTATTGTCGACCTGGGAAATAAGGAGGGTATCGGCCCCATTCCCCAAATGCGCCGCTTAACCGCCATGGAACTCAGTTTGT
The DNA here is from genome assembly GCF_014698605.1 of Synechocystis sp. FACHB-383. Taxonomy (NCBI): domain Bacteria; kingdom Bacillati; phylum Cyanobacteriota; class Cyanophyceae; order Synechococcales; family Merismopediaceae; genus Synechocystis; species Synechocystis sp. FACHB-383. The sequence goes on from NZ_JACJTJ010000030.1 coordinate 19,716, forward strand.
TACAACAACTCAACCAAGCGACTCTACCGGATCCCCAGCAATTCCTACCGGCGATCGCCCGGAAAAATTTTCGCCTCTGGGACTGGGTGAAAGCGGAAAATCTCATGCGCCACTACGCCCAACGTCAACTGGGAAAAAGCTTCCGGGCCGCTGTTTTGCTGGATAGTATGTGGGAAGTCGATTTCTAGACTAGCTTCCCCTCCCCGTTCATGCCCAATTAATCAATATCAATGCTTTGGGGGCGATTATCCTGGGTCGTTTGATTAATGTCTGCCCCAGAAAAGTCCGTTACCCCTTGCTTTTGTAGCCATTTTTTCAAGGGATCATCGGTCAGTTTTAGCCGCAGTACACCAGATACAAACCCCCCAGCGAAGGCGATCGGTTGTTGGCAAAGTTCACGGGTCACTGGTTTAAGTTCTTCAAGAAACATGGGCATTAGCAATAAAGTTCGAATGGCGAAAAATTGCGAGACAGGCAATACCCGTCATTATACTCAATTAACCTCTGGCTGAGTTTGGACAAGTACAACTAAAATCCTTGACAGATGAGGCTTTCACCATGTAATGTCCTGTCTTTTCAGTCGAATATCAACGCTAAAACGATTCTCAGGCTGGCCAAAACAGCAATAGCCCTAGGCGAGCAAACTTGGTTGTGCATTCTTGCGTCTCCATTGCCCTCCCCAGTCTAGGAGTTAGTTGATTATCATGATTTATTAAGACGCCGCAACAAATGATCTAATTTTACGTTAGCATTCCGTCAAGAATGATAATTTGTGCTGTGGCTTCACCCCTATATTTGATACATGTACGTAATTTACGTAATTATCGCACTTTGCCCAGTAGTCTTCAGTAGAATATCGAACACCGGAGGTTGATGTTTGCCAAAAATTTTTAAAAGATCAAGTAATTTATGATATTTTAAAGCGGTTATCTTCTTCTCAGGCTTTTGAATTAAGAGATGTTAAAATTTGAAAAATAAATATCTAATTTGACAATAAAATACCCAGGAAAAACAGAAGCTTATGACTGATAATGACCCGCTTAATCTTCGTCCCACCCAGGTGAAAGATTTGACTAGAATCTTACCCTTGGTTGAAGCATTTTATCAACATTTTAGTTATCCATTCAGTCAAACGGAAAAAGCTCAAACTCTACGAGAACTTTGGAACAATCCCGACAGAGGTTGTTTTTGGTTAATTGAGCAAGACCAAGGCGTTGTCGGTTATGTGTATGTTTCCTTTTATTTCAGCCTCGAATTTGGTGGCAGAACTGCTTTTATTGATGAATTATTTATTTCATCCGATCGCCGTGGTCAGGGAATTGGTTCACGCATCATCGAACTAGTGGAAGGGGAGTGCCGAAAGCTTAATCTCAAAGCATTACATTTAGAGTCGGAACGCAGTAATGAAAGAGCCACAGCTTTGTATAAAAGAATGGGTTTTGTCGACTATGATCGTCGTTTACTAACCAAACATTTGAATGATTGTTAAAAGGTAGGGATCGATTAGCCGAATCTGCCGGCCACGTAATCCCTGGTTTGGATTTCCTGGGGACTAGAGAAAATACTCTGGGTGCTATCAAATTCCACCAACTGACCGATGCGACTTTCGTCAGTATTAAAAAAAGCCGTGTAATCCGATACCCTCAGGGCCTGTTGCATATTGTGGGTAACAATGGTGATGGTCACCTTTTCCCGCAGACTTTTAATCAATTCCTCAATTTTGAGAGTGGAAATGGGATCGAGGGCGGAACAGGGCTCGTCCATTAGTAGCACTTTGGGATTAACCGCTAGAGCTCTGGCAATGCATAATCTTTGCTGTTGTCCCCCCGATAGACCCAAAGCGGACTTTTTCAAACTATCTTTGACCTCATCCCATAACACAGCCCTGGTGAGGGAGCGTTCCACAATTTCATCCAGTTCTCCCCGGCTAGCCCGGCCACTGAGCTTAACCCCATAGACAATGTTGTCGTAGATACTAGTGGGAAAAGGATTGGGCCGTTGAAAGACCATACCAATTTCCCGACGCAGACTGTTGATATTGACTTTAGGGTCGTAAATGTTTTGCCCCAAAAACTCCACTGTTCCCGTCACCTTGACCCGGCCTTCCAGTTCGGCAATGCGGTTAAAAGCCTTGAGCAAAGTTGATTTACCACAGCCAGAGGGACCAATCATAGCAGTGACCCTACCAACGGGGATTGCCATGGTTACCCCCTCCAACACTTTTTTGGTGCCGTAATAAAATCCCAAACCTTCAACCCTGAGGGCAGGTTGTACACCCGCTGTCATTGAACCGGACAAATTAGTCATAGATGGTAAACGGGGAAAACTGAAAAATTAACTATTGATGGCAGATTTAAAAACGCCGACGGATCAGCAAACGAGAAAATAAATTAATGGTTAAAACCAGCATTAACAGTACAAGGGAAGCGGTCCAGGCAATATCATTCTGTTCTTCAAAAGGAGAACTGGCATAGTTGTAAATCAGTACAGGAAGGGAAGGAGTGGGGGCCATTAACCCCTCCTGCCAGAATTGACTGAATAGGGCAGTGAACATTAAGGGAGCGGTTTCTCCAGCGGCCCTCGCCACCGCCAGCAGTACCCCTGTGGTAATGGCAGGAATGGCACAGGGAATCACCGTTTTGACTGTGGTTTCCCATTTGCTGGCCCCCAGGGCGGCGGAGCCTAGGCGATAGTGTATGGGGACTAACTTGAGGGCTTCCTCCGTGGTTAAGGCAATAATGGGAGTCATAATTACCCCCAAAGCCAGGCCTCCGGCATAGGCCGAAAATTGTTTGGTGGTAATAACCAATACTCCGTAGGCGAACACCCCCACAATTACCGAGGGCACACTACTCAGGATCACGGTGACAAACCGTACCCCATTGGCGATCGCCGAGCCAGCCGCAAACTCCGCTAAAAATACCCCGGTCATTACCCCCAGAGGAACACTAAAAAGAGCGCCTAAACCCACCATGGTCAGGGTTCCCACAATGGCATTGGCAAAACCGTTGGGTTCCCCCTCCACCCCCACCGGGGCCGGTAGATGGATAAACACTTCCCAGGAAAGGGTGGGCAAACCCCGTTGAATAATGGCGGCTAAGATGGCCAATAGGGGGAGCAGGGCCAGAAGGGTTAGGGTAAAGGACAACCCTCCCATTACCCAGGCAAAACCATTACGGAATAAAGGTAAGGGAGCAAGCAGACTACCAGGGTCCATATTTTTCATGGCTTTACTGTCCCTCCCCTTGGCGACGAATAGTTGCCACCATCAACACCGCCAGACTATTAATGCCTAGGGTGATAACAAAGAGAATTAAAGCTAAGTACATCAAAGCGCCGATGTGTAGCTCATCCACTGCTTCGGCAAACTGATTGGCCAGCACAGAGGGAATGGTGTACCCCGGTGCCAACAAAGAAGCAGAGATAATATTTGAGTTACCGATCACCATTGTTACTGCCATGGTTTCTCCCAGGGCCCTACCCAGGGCCAAAATAGTGGCACCGACAATTCCCGAACTAGCGGAAGGCAAAATTACCAGGCAAATAGTTTCCCACCGAGTTGCCCCCAAGGCCATGGACGCACTGCGGAGGCTGGGGGAAACAGAAAGTAAAATATCCCGGCTAATGGAGGCGATCGTGGGAATAATCATCACCGCTAGCACCAGTCCCGCCACCAGCATGCTGGGGCCAAAGGGTTCTGTGCCAAAGATTGGCAACCAACCTAGGTATTCAAACAATGCCACCTGCAATGGCATTAGCACGGGGATAAAGACAAAAATTCCCCACAGGCCAATGATTACACTGGGAATAGAAGCAATCAGTTCCACCAAAAAGGCAATGGGAACCCGCACTGGGGAAGGCAGAAGATTTTCGCTGGTCATCACGGCCACCGCCAGCCCCAACGGGAGGGCGAACACCAGGGCAATGAGGGAACTCACCACCGAACCCAAAATGTAGGGCAAGCCCCCAAACAGTTGTTCGCCGCTGTCCCACTGTTGACTGAGGATAAATTCCCAACCAAACTTGGCGATCGCCGGTTGGGCATCGGCAAAAACCACCCAGGCGATCCAACCGAGAATCACCACCACTCCGAGGGAACAGAGACGGGTCAACTGTTTAAAGCCCCAGTCCAAAGCACTGCCCAGGGCATTTCCTTGGGTAATATCTGCCCCCAGGACCGGGGGAATTTCCGGACGAGGCGAAAAACCTTCCACCATAGCTATTGCTCTAATCTTCAGTAAGTTTGCTGACTATTTAATTTTGTCCACCGCCGCAATTACCCGTTGGGCCACCGCCGGGGGAACTTTGGTGTATTCCAATTGGGTGTTGTAATTTTGACCAGTGGTTAAAATCCAGCGCACCAGAGCTTTGATGTCCTTAGCAGTGGCAGCATTTTTGTTGTTTTGGTACACCAACAACCAAGTCAAGCCCACAATGGGATAACCGGAAGCGGGATCATTTATTTCTGCCACAAAGTTAGCGTCAAACTTAGCTCCACTGATGGCTTTATTAGCTTCCGCCAAGCTCGGTTCCACATATTGGCCAGCTTTGTTTTGCACCTTAGCTGTTTGTAAATTTGGTCCCTCATTGCGACGGGCAAAGGTGTCCTGGACATAGCCGATCGCCCCGGGGGTTTGTTTAACCGTGGCGGCTACTCCATCATTTTTAGGACCCTTGAGCACCTGGAAACCCCAGTTGGGATCCTGACTGGCCCCAATCTTGCTCCTAAAGGTACTATTTATGGCACTGAGATGACTGGTAAAAATATCGGTGGTGCCACTACCATCAGCCCTTACCACCACCCGAATTGGCATATTGGGCAGCTTGGAATCGATCTGGTTCCAAGTTTTTAATTCCCCAGTAAAAATTTTACCCAGGGCTATCCTGGAAAGTTGGACTTTTTTGCCCGGTAAATTGTAAACCACTGCCACAGCTCCACCGGCGGTGGGAACCATGACCACCCCCCGTTTCATTTGTTGACGTTGGGCGGAAGTAGGCACTGCATCGGTAGCACCAAAGTCCACGGTTTCACCAATGAATTGACGGATACCAGCGCCACTACCAACGGAGTTGTAATTGACAGTGTTGCCGGTGGCTTTTTTATACTCGGCAAAATAGCGTTGATAGAGTGGTGCAGGAAAACTTGCCCCCGCCCCATTTAAGGTACCGGCGATGGCCTGACCAATACTACCAAAACCGACTATGACGCTAACTACTGAAAAGGTAGCAACTTTTTGGAATGAACTAAGCATAGGAACTTGCAATGGGAATATGGTGCAGTTGAAAAAGTCAGCCCTTCTTTACTGATAGGGCTTCCATTGGCATCGCTATCGACCGAAAAACGGCAAAAACCTCTGGTTAGACCGGCCGTTTACTGTCAATAAACCCAGAAACTTGTCTGGGGATTTCTAGCTAACAATATTAGTGGCATTTTGTTCATTTACAACCGCAAAAATATTTTTATTTTTAATGCATAAATTCCCCAGAAAGTCGATTAACTTCCGGTTAAATCTTGCTTATTTTACCCATGGTTATCATTTCATTAAGCCTAGATTAACGCCATATTAAGACTAGGTTAAAACGAGTAAAATTATTGTCTAAATACGACGACTATTTTTTCCGTCATCCTTGGGCAAAATTTTCCTGCCCTTGCCACATTTGATGTGTAAATTTGAGCCATTGGTAATGGACTTTAAATTCATCGACAAAATACTTACTCCCCCAGCCCAGAATGTAATTTGCGTATTCATGCACTAGTCCACGGTCAGAAGTAATTTAGGTTTATGATGGGTGGACAACTGTAAAGAAACTTTAAGCAGTTGCAACGTCTTTCCTTTCCCCCCAGCAAATTATTCCGTGAGTTCTTTCCAGGCCCTGCGCCAACTATCCCCCTCCACCCAAAAAACCTTTGCCCTGTTGTTTGCTTCAGTGCTGATGTTTTGGCTCAGCCTCACTTCCCTCCTGCCTACCCTGCCCATGTACGCCCAGGATGTGGGGGCGACGAAACAACAGGTGGGCTGGATTATGGGGAGTTTTGCCCTCGGCCTGTTGGGCTCCCGCGTTTGGATTGGTCAGTTGGTCGATCGCCAGGGGAGAAAAATTGCCATTGTCATTGGGGCATTGGTGGTGGCCCTGGCCCCATTGGGCTACCTACTCACTGCCACGGTGGGGACTTTAATGGCAATTAGAGCTTTCCATGGCATTTGCTTGGCCGCCTATACCACCGGCTATAACGCCCTAGTGGTGGATTTATCCCCGCCTCAGCAACGGGGGGAAATTATTGGCTATATGAGTTTGGCAGTGCCCATTGGCATGGGATTTGGACCGGCCATGGGAGCTTACATTTCCCAAGCCATAGGCTACGAAGTCCTGTTCATCATTTCTTCCCTGTTGGGCTTTATTTCTCTAGTCTTGGCCCTGCAGGTGCGGGAAAACCGTGCCCCAGACCAGTCGTCAGCAGAGGAGGTTTTCGGCGATCGCCCCCGACCCCGTTCCATTGGCAAACTAATCACCAGTCGATCCATGGCCGTACCCACCCTTGTGTTACTGCTGATTGGGCTTCTGTTTGGTAACTTAGCCACCTTTTTGCCCCTATTTGTGCGGGAAATTAACCTAGCCGCCTATGCCGGAGTTTTTTACAGTGTGGCGGCGATCGCCAGCTTTGTGCCCCGCCTCTTCCTTGGCCCCTTGGCAGACACCTATGGCCGGGGGCTATTCATTGCCGGTAGCTTGATTTGCTACTTGCTATCCATGGTGTGCCTGGCCCAGGCTGATAACTCTTGGGAATTATTGACTGCCGCCGCCCTGGAGGGAGCTGGCAGTGGCATTTTATTGCCCACCACCATTGCCTTAATTTCCGATCGTTCTTCCCTGGAGGAAAGGGGTCGGGTTTTCTCTGTTTGTATGAGTGGCTTTGATGGGGGCATTGCCATTGCCGCACCAATTATGGGGGTGCTGAACGAAATGTTTGGTTACCGCCATGTATTTTGGCTCAGCGGTGGATTGGCCCTGGCCGCCATCATGGTTTTTGGCATCTTTTCTAACCCCACCATCGGCCGTTCCCTCAAGTTTTGCATTGGTCGCAGTCGAGACCTCTACGCCACTCCTCAATAGACCCAATGGGCTTGGTTAATTCCTGTCAACGGTGGAAAATCTTGTTAAGCTAGAAGAACACTTAGGCGATCGTTCCTAGATTTTTCCTGCCCAGTTCCATGCTGAAAAAATTTTTCTACCATGGCGCTCAGCAGGGTCGCCATTGAACAATTGGGGAAAATTTCAGTGCTGCATCTTATCTATATTTTGGCCTTCACGGTGATTGCCTTCCTTGCGGTTAGCAACCTGATTCGGAGCTTAATTTCCGTCAGCATGGGTAGCCAGCGCACCCCGCCCAACAGTTTTTCCCGTCGCTTTGGCCAGAGTAGTCATCCAGAATTATTTGACGACCAGGGTGTGCCCATTAGCGAACCCTTATTGGTGATGCGCTCCGTTAATGTGGACGATGCCAGGGAAAAGTTGAATGCTATTTTTGATGCTTCCCCCAGCGTTACCCTCCAGGAAGGGGAAGACGAAAAATAATCCTATTAAGCGTCAGTAGAAATTAGTTTTTCCCTAGGCATAATGGCCATAATAGTCGGCTAGGTAGTGTCTCCCCGGCAACGCTAAAATGGGATTTATTCCGTATGCAATAACAATGGTTAAAGGTACACTGTAGCCTGAACCCTGTTGCCGTGACGGCCTGAAACCATCGCATTATGGATTTAAAAGCTTTAATTCGGGATATACCGGACTTCCCCAAGCCAGGCATTATGTTCCGGGATATTACCACCCTGCTCAACAGTCCAGAGGGACTGCGCTACACCATCGACTCCCTCGTGGAACAGTGTCAAGCAAAGGAACTGATGCCGGATCATGTGGTGGGCATGGAATCCAGGGGGTTCTTATTTGGCATGCCCCTTGCCTATCAAATGAACGCCGGTTTTATCCCTGTACGGAAGCCAGGTAAATTGCCCGCCCCAGTCCACCGAGTAGAGTATGATTTAGAGTACGGCAAAGATTCTTTGGAAATCCACCAAGATGCTGTGGCTCCCCACCACCGGGTCTTAATTGTGGATGACTTAATTGCCACGGGGGGAACCGCCAAGGCCACCGCTGAATTGCTGAGTCAGCTTGGCTGTGAGGTGTTGGGTTTTGCTTTTATCATCGAGCTTGTGGCCCTGAATGGTCGTCAGTGTTTACCAGATTTACCAATTATTTCTTTGGTGGAATATTAAGGGTTGGAATGGCATTCAGTTAGCTCCAAGAAACCATTGGCAAGATTTTAGTTAGCCCCCAAATCGACCGACTAAAGCTCCGGCAATACCAGAGCATTTTGGTCTGTCTAGCTCTTTCCCAAACTTGGGGACCCAAAGGCAATTTTAAAATCCACTCTAATTACCCTTACCTTTGTCGCCACCAGGTAAACACCGCCAGTCCCAGACCGATTAGGGGAACAATTACCCAGGTTAACCAGCCCAAAACCGTAGCCCTTCGTACCCCTAAATTAATACGGCGATCGGTGGGATCTTTGGCCCGCAAACCAAGGGGTTGGTCGATGTTTTCCGCCAACCATTGCACACTGTTGAGAAAAATATCACCGTTCACAGCTTCGTTAAACCAAGCATTGGTGGCAAAGGCCGCACTACCCACCACCACCATCTTGGCCGGGGGAAGCTCTGGGTTGGGCTTGCGATCTTGCTCTTCTGTTTGGGCTTGATCATTACCACTATCTCCGTTTTCTCTGGCCGGTGATTCCTCGTGATCTGCGGCTTGATCGCCATCATTTTCCTGCACCGCCTCTGGCTGATTGGTGCCATTGCTGGTGGGACTAGGGCTCGGAGTGGGAGAAACTGTGGGATTAGGGGAGGGGTTAATTGCTTCGGAGTCACTATCATTACTTGTCTCCGTTTCCTTGACTGAACTGGCTTCTTTTCCTTCCCTGGTCAAAGCTACAGCCACATCGAAGGGGCCTAACAAGTCCGTTTCTGGGTTTGGTTGCAAGTCTTCACTAATTAGTTGGGTGGCATACATTAAGTCCGATGCTTCCACTAGGGTAGTGGCTTGGATACCAGGTTCTTCCTTAGTGGCTACGGGGCGTACCAGGGGAAAAATGGCGATCGCCCCTTGGAATTTTTCGGTGATGGGATGGTTGCCGTAGCGATCAAAAATGGGGATGGTGGGGTCAAGGCCAAACACACTGCCAGCTCCAGAGAGATCAATTACCAATCTGGGGTCAAAACCAACACCCCAGGGCTCAAGGACGTCTTCTAGACCGGCATCGGCTTCCGGGGAGATCATCACCAATAAGTTACCCCCCTGGTCAGTGTACTGCTGTAGGGCGACAATTTCCGGCGCTAAAAACTTGCGGGTCGGCCCAGCAATGACCACTGCATCGGCGTCGGCCGGAATGCCCCCGTCGGTGACTACATTGAGGGACTGGACGGCCACACCAAGGTTTTCCAAGGCGGTCACTGCGGCGGAAACGCCCCCTGGTTCGTTATTGAGGGGCAGCTCCCCATGGCCCTGGACGAAGTAAATTTGTGGTGTTTCTTGCCGTTGGGCTTTAGCAATGGCATTGGTGAGTTGAATTTCTGAGAGGGCTTCCCGTTGTTGAAAGCTTAGGAGATTCTGTACTAGCTGCTTTTTGTCACCGTACTCGACAAATACATCTCCCTTATTTTGCACATTGAAGTCCTGCACCAGCTTGGGACGGCGATCGGGATGAACAAATTCAAAACTGAATTGATCGCTAAAACGTTGGTAATTTTGCAGGAGTTTACGATCCTGTTCACTGGGGGCATCGTCGAAAATCCAAACTTTCAGGGGTTGTTTCAGCTCTGCCACTAGGCTTTGGCTTTGGCGAGCGAGGGTAAAACGTTGATTTTCGGTTAAATCCCAGGTGACGGGATAGCGAAAAGCGATGTAGTTAATGAGGGTTAAAATCACCAGCACCGCTAGGGTGGAAGCAATGACGTTAGCGCTGGATTGGGTCGATCGCCGTCCGAGAAAACCTTGGGACCGTTGCCAGAGCCAGGTCCACCAGAGGAGAAAAAAAATCACCGCTATCCCCGTTAAACCTAGGTATAAACTACTCATCACCCCCGTTACCCCCAGGGCAATGCCCCCCGCCAAACCAAAGGCGATCGCCGGTAAAAAGGCATATTTCCCGTAAGTCCGAAATAGAGCAGTAAGCCGAGCCATAGTTTATGTGATGGGGAATCCTCCGTATCGTATCTTACCGAAATAGGCAACCCATACATGGGATCAGAGTTCCGGCCAGCTTAACCAAAACTTTTAAACTGGGTGACATTGGGCACGGATCAGCAAATAATTGGTGTTAGCCCTGCCGATGCTGATTACCTTTCGCCCACGCCATGACTACTGCTCTCTTCCTCTGTTTGTGCCTATTCCTCATTACCTATTTCATGGGTTCTATCCCCACCGGCTACCTAGCGGGTAAATTATTGTTAGGCATTGATATTCGGGAGCATGGTTCCAAATCCACCGGGGCCACCAATGTATTTCGCACCCTCGGGAAACCAGCGGCGATCGCCGTTTTAGCGATTGATATCAGTAAGGGGATCATGGCCGTGGCCTTGGTACGGGCCATTTACGGGGGCGACTGGTTACCAGCCTTACCAGCAGATTGGCAAAATTGGTTAACGTTGGGGGTGGCCATTGCGGTGGTGCTAGGGCACAGCAAATCCATTTTTCTCCGGTTTTCCGGCGGTAAATCCGTTGCTACCAGCCTAGGGGTGTTATTCATGCTCAATATTTGGTTGGCCCTGGGCACTTTGGTCACCTTTTTAGCTGTAATTTTCTTCACCCGCATTGTTTCCCTCAGTTCCATTGTGGCGGCGATCGCCGTTAATGGTATTGCGCTAGCGCTCCAATTGCCTCCGCCCTATCTTGCCTTTACCCTGCTGGCGGGTATGTACGTGATTGTTCGTCACCGCAGCAACATTGAACGAATCTTCCAGGGCACAGAGCCAAAATTAGGGGAGAAAGTCTCTTCTGTACCGGAGAGAAAAGGGGTCGCCTAACCATAGTTAGATCCTCCCGCTTGGCGAAGAATTCAGATTACTTTAATTCACCAGGGAAAAATGTTGGCGGTTTCAGCCAGGCTATCCAACTCCCGTTGCATCTGAGTTTTTACCAGTTGATAACACTGATCCACATAATCCTTATCTTTGGCAGCGTCGTTGCCGTAACGCTCAAAGTAGATCGGTGGACAGATGCGGGTGTGCATGGTTAACGGGAAGGGCACATGGGGGAGGGGCCCCAATGCTAGACCCCAGGGTAAACCCAAATAGATGGGAAAAACCACCGGATCAACGTCCAATAACCAAGGCATACCAAGGTCATGGAGATATTTAACCTGGTCGTAGCAGTCCCCCATAACTAACAGAGTTTCGTGGGAACCAACGGCGATCGCCGGCACAATGGGCACCTGCTGTCTCAGCGCCAATTTGATAAAACCTTTACGACCGGCAAAATAAATTTGGTGGCGTTGGTTAAAGGGACGAAACACATCCTGGGCTCCACCGGGATAGACCAACACGCTGGCCCCGGATTGCAGAGCGGCGATCGCCATTTTGGGGTGGGCTTGGACAGCCCCTACTTTAACGGCCAACTCCGCCATTGGGCGGCTCATTTTCCAAACGGTGGGATGCATCAAACCGTACACGGGACGGTGTAAACCCTGATGACGAAACCAGTCATAGATCATCATTACCATGTCTGGCGAAGAAAGGCCGCCATTATGGGACCCCACCAGCAATACCTGTTCCGGCGGCAAATTTTCCCAGCCACTGGTCTGCACCCGGAAATAGTATTTGTAAAACCATTCCCAAAAAGGCATTAATTGTTTGATGGTTTCCGGATCCCGTCCCCCCAAAGACCAACCATCCAGGGCAGGATTAGATTCAAAAAACGGCGATCGATCATTGGTCGCTCTTAGCACAAAAATATTAACCGTTTAGTAGGGCTTCAACAAATTCATAGCTGGAAAAGGGGCGCAAATCCTCAATGCCTTCCCCTGCTCCAATAAAACGAATGGGCAGATTCAACTGCTGGGCCACCGCCAGGGCTACCCCTCCCTTAGCACTGCCATCTAACTTGGTCAGCACCACACCGCTCAATTTAGCGGCCTCGGCAAATACTTCCGCCTGGCGTAAACCGTTTTGCCCCAGGGTAGCATCCAGCACCAATAGGGATTCCACGGTGGCATTGGGGGCTTTTTTGTCGATAATGCGACGAATTTTGGCCAGCTCGTCCATCAAATTTTTCTTATTTTGCAACCTCCCTGCCGTATCTACCAACAGCAGATTAACGTTACGGGACTGGGCCGCACTAATGCCGTCATAGACCACTGCTGCCGGGTCAGTGTTTTGTCCGGGGTTAGCAATGACCGGCACGCCACTCCTTTCCCCCCACACTTTTACCTGTTCCACCGCCGCTGCGCGAAAAGTGTCCGCCGCCGCAATCACGCATTCATAGCCCGATTGTTTAGCCATAAAAGCTAACTTACCAATGGTGGTGGTTTTGCCGGCCCCATTGACCCCCGTTAATAACCAAACATTCAACCCTTCCGCTTCCGGGGCAAATTCGGGACTGGGCAGGGATAGCAGAGGGCGATCGAGGATGGAACGCAAAATTTCCTTGAGGAATTCAATGGCCTGTTCCGGCGGCAACGCTTCCTCCCGCAATTTGTCCTGGAGGGTGGTGATGATGTAGTCGGTGGCTTCAATGCCCACATCGGCCTGGAGCAGAATGGCTTCAATTTCTTCCACCGCCGCTTCGTTGAGGGGTCCCTGGCCAACAATGGATTTAAGCTGGTTGACCAAGTTAACCCTGGTTTTGCTCAGCCCCTGGCGCAGTTTTCTCAGCCAATCAATTTCTTCTGCTGACACGTCCGCCGCCGATCGCCCCTGAGCCGCTAATACCTTAGCTGACCAGATGAAATCATCATCCATGGCCATGGATTCAGCGGTAAGAGTACCTGCCACTGTGGCCTCTTCCACCGCCGTTTCTTTTAGGGCTTCCAGGCGATCAGATTTTTGCAACCAAGCAGGGCCCGTTGCTTCTTCCAGCGGGGCAGTGGGGCTATCTTCTACCGTCACCGTTGCCGATGGTTGGTCGGATGCCAAGGGCATAAGATCAGCTTCCGCTTCATCCGTTTCTGTTTTCTCCTCCACCGTTGTCTCTGTAGAGGAGTCCGGCGGGGTAACAGTTTCCGCTTTACGGGCCTGAATATTTTGGTATGCCGTTTTAGCCCATTGGAGATAATCCTCGGGGTTGGCAGTGGGGGGGCTTGGTTCCTCCGGGGCGGGAGTAGCTAATTCCACCTTTGGAGAATCTTCCTCGCTGGGGGATTCAGTTTCTGCCTGCATTACCTCCGGTGCCAATTCAGGACTAACCTCCGCCCCTTCTGGGGGAGCAGACTCGGGGGCGGTGTTATCTTTACCAAACTGACGACGGAACCAATTAAACATACATTTGCGAAAAAATACGAAGCCGGCCAAAATTCTAGGCGATCGCCCTGGGACGGAAACCCCATGCATGCTAGATGACCACTGTGCCTAGTCTATCGAAAAAATGGGTTTAAAACCCCGTCCCTTAGCTTAGGACGTCTTTGTGTTAACCTGTGGATGCCCGCGCCACGAGAGGCAAGATTGGTGGTTCTCGCCGACTAGAATGCATGACCAAAAGGAAATACCTGAACACAGGGGCGTCATAGTCTAGGAATGAGAAAATCGAAACTATAAATTAAAAGTTTGTTTTGTCTGCGGTGGGGCACATCGTGGACGTAAAAACAAATGTCTGTGGAGGGGAATCTGGACGGGGTCTTGCGGGGTCTTGGAACAGAGATGGCACAAGACTAGACAAACCCAGTGAAGCAGGAATCCCTCACCTAAAGGCGTGGGAGCTGTCAACGGTTTTTCTTGCCCTGGGGAGGCGGAGGCCAAAAACCCGGGTAATTTTTCCACCGGCCCCTTGGGAATGAGCGCTTCAGTTTTCCTGGACAGTTTAATTGTTCTGTTCCCTCACAGTGATCGGTAAATCCGTTGCTCCCGCATAGAACACGAGAATCTTGACGGGGCTATCCCCGACGTTGCGGCCATTGTGTACTGTATTTACCACCTCAGCGATGGCTTCCCCCGCTTTAATTAACTTTTTTTGACCATCCAGGAGGGTAACTTCCAATTCCCCTTCCATAAGCACACCAAAGGAGGGTACTGGATGGGAATGCCAACCCGTTTCAGCACCGGGGGCAAGTTCGATGATCATGCCGGTGATTTCCGCCTGCCCTTCCGGATACGTCAGGGGTTGACCATCCCAACTAGTTTCGGTTTTGAGGATGGTGTTAACTTTGATCGTTTCCGCAGGCTCAAAGGCAAAAACTCGGGGCTGACAAACAATGACTGTGGCCAGGGCAAACAAGCTGGGGATAAACTTCATGGCGATAAAGGTCTGATTCTACCGGTCTTAACCAATTTTGCGCTATGGACCACAATTCAAGACCAAAATTCTCCATTGGCTAGGTTTTCTGCCAGAAAGTTTTGGCGATCGCCTTGCCAGGAAAATTAATAAAGTTCATACTTCAGCAGGGTACAGGGCAAACCGCCATTGTTAATGGGGAAACGGGCGGAGGTTCTCAAGCCAATGCGTTTTGTCAAAGCCTTGTTACCGCTCAAAATGAAGGCCGTCCAGCCCTTAAATCTTTGCTTGAGCACATCCCCTATTTGTTGATAAAAATCTCCCAAAGCTTCTGCTTGGCCAATGCGCTTACCGTAGGGAGGATTACAAATTAGCATGCCCTGGGCTGCTGGTGGTTCAATGTCGGCAAAATCGAGTTGTTGCCAATTGATCTTTCCTGCCAACTGACATTGCTGGGCATTGCTTTTAGCCTCCTGAATTACCCCCCGATCGCCGTCACTGCCCCACAGGGGAGCCTGGAGTGTATCCTTTTCCCCGGCCTTAGCTTCCTCAAGGAGGGATTGCCAGAGGTCTTGGTCAAAATCGGGCCATTGCTGGAAGCAAAAACCAGGCTGGAATTTGCCAGGAGCAATGTTTAAACTTTGTAGCCCTGCTTCCAACAGAAATGTGCCAGAGCCACAGAGGGGATCATAGAGGGGCTGTTCCGGGGTCCATGCCGCTATGGTTAGCAAAGCAGAAGCCAGGGTTTCCTTCAGGGGAGCTTGGCCCATGGCTGGACGATAACCCCGACGGTGCAAACTGAAGCCGGTGCTGTCAAGGCTAAGTTGGCAATGGTTTTGGTGAATGTGGGCATTGATAACAATATCTGGCTGCTCCAGGTCAACACTAGAGCGGCGTTGATGGCGATCGCGCTGTTGATCGACAATGGCATTTTTCACCTGGAGGGCGGTGAAGTGGCTATGGTTAAGCTGGGGATTTTTGCCAGTGCAGTTAATTTGTATGGTCTGGTCGGGGCTGAGAAATTCATCCCAGTCTATTTTTTTAATACTGCGGTATAGGTCCTGGGCGTTAAAGGCTTTGACCGTGGCCATGGGCATCAGCACCCGGTAGATTAACCGAGACCAGAGGTTAATGCGATACAGCAAGGCCCGATCGCCTATGAAGGCAACCCCAGCAAATTCCGGCTTTACCTGTTCTGCCCCCAATTGACTCAATTCCTGGGCGGCGATCGCCTCTAGTCCCCGGGCTACGGTGGCAAAATAGGGCCGAGTTGTTGCAGAAAAGGCACGGGTATCTGGCATAGCAAATGGTAAAGGATGGGAGGGACTGCTCATCTCCATGGTCAACGAACTAAACTAAGTCCCCGCTTCCCCGCACTGCCATTTAGCTAAAACGGGGAGTCGTGCAATAGGGACAATCAAGCCATTCCTGTTGCAGTTCCGCCGCACAAACACGACAGGTTAAGGCACTCTTGCGCTTAGCCCGCATTTCCGACTCCAGTCCCGTATCGGTGAAGGTGACCCGTTCCACTTCTTCCAAGGTGGTGTAGCCTTCCTGCACCAAATTAAGACTATAGGCCAATAGGGTAATCATGCCCTCTTCCACGGCACAGTCCTTAATGCGGTCAGTGGTGGCCCCTTGGTTAATCAACTCAGCAATACGCTCAGAATTACGCATCACCTCATAGACCCCCACCCGGCCCTTATAACCACTGCCACTACATTTTTGACATAAACTGCCCTGTTGCCGTGCCAAATGAATCTCATCGGGACTAAGGGTATTGGCTTTATAAAAAGTGACCACTTCATCCCCGGAGGCGGACAGCCCAAAGCGGGATAATTCCTCCTTGGTGGGATGGTAAGCAATCCGACATTCCGTACAAACCTTCCTCATTAGCCGTTGGGCCAACACCCCCAGCAATGACCCAGAAACCATAAACGGTTCCACCCCCATTTCATCCAACCTGGCG
Organism: Synechocystis sp. FACHB-383; assembly: GCF_014698605.1. Taxonomy (NCBI): domain Bacteria; kingdom Bacillati; phylum Cyanobacteriota; class Cyanophyceae; order Synechococcales; family Merismopediaceae; genus Synechocystis; species Synechocystis sp. FACHB-383. The sequence continues at coordinate 36,160 of NZ_JACJTJ010000030.1, forward strand.
ATCGCCCCCGCCGCATCATTGGTGTGGAGAGTAGTTAGAACCAAGTGTCCAGTCAGAGCCGCCTCAATGGCCGTTTTGGCCGTCTCCTTATCTCTGGTTTCCCCCACCAGAATCACATCGGGGTCTTGGCGCATAAATGCCCGCAGAATATTAGAAAAATCCATGCCCTTTTCCCGAATCACCTGTACCTGGGTGATGCCCGGTAAAGCATACTCAATCGGATCTTCCGCCGTGTTGATATTCACCTCATGACTATTGCGTTCCGCCAGTACCGAGTACAGGGTGGTGGATTTCCCCGATCCGGTGGGTCCCGTCACCAACATCAAGCCATAGGGCCGAGCGGCCAATTCCCGCACCGTTTGTAGGGTTTCAGGGTTAGTAATCAAGAAATCCAAACCCAGTTGGGTGGCGGAGTTGTCCAAAATCCGTAAACACACCTTTTCTCCATAGCGGCTTGGTAGGGTGTTAACCCGAAAATCCACTTTCCTACCCTGGTAAATACGGCGAATTTTGCCATCCTGGGGCGACCTCCTTTCGGCAATGTCCATATCCGCCATAATTTTGAAACGGGCCACCACTGCGGGGGTAATCTTCCGGGGCAGAGGATCAAAAGCCTGATTTAAAACCCCATCCTTACGGAAACGAATTCTCAGGGTTTCCTCCTGGGGCTCAACGTGAATATCAGAAGTACCCTCCTGTAAAGCCTTAGCCAAAATTTTATTAACTAGGTTAATGACCGGAGCTTGGTTGGCGTCGTTAGAATCCAGCGCATTGTCAACGTCATCCTTATCCTCGGACAAATTCATGTCGATGGAGCCGACAATATCCGTCAAATCATTAAGTTTATCAAGGGCCCTTTCCTGGTCTTTTTTATCCTGGGCCGCCTCCCACTCCTCCCGGATGGAATAATACTGGTCTAGGAGTTGGTTAAAATCATCCTGGGTAACCACCAAACGGCGTAATTCAAAACCTTTGACCCGCAAAATTCGGTTCAGTTCATCCTGGGCGGCTAAGTTATCGGGGTCTACCATGGCCACCAACACACTGGGAGGATCCCCATCCTGTTGGGCTAGGGGAAGAAACTTGAAGCGCCGACAGGTATCCAAAGGGAAAAATCGGCCGATCAGTTCCGCCATCTGCTGGGTGGCAACTGGAGCAACCTCCGGATCGACACTGTCCACCCCGTAGAGTACTTTGAGCTCAAATAATTGATTTTTTTTGTACTGTCGCAGTAGTTCTGGAGACAATTCCCGACCGGTGAGCGCCTTAAGCTCCTCGGGCAAAGACCGTCCGGTTTTTTTAACCTGAACCAGGGCCTGTCGCAATTGTTCGGCATCCACATGGCCCCCCGCCACCAATTTATTACCGAAGGGGGAAAAATAATTCCGTAGGGCAACGGCACGGCTTTTCTTGGAAGAGGAGGAAGATGTCATAGCAAGACCTACCCAGATTCGTATAATGTAAACTATTCCCTAGCCAATGGTGACCATCGGTGATTATTCCCAATCATAATCCCCTGGTCTAGTCAAATGGCTGCACTAACTCACCTGAATTGAAATAACATCTTCACAACTCCACCAATTCATAATTCGGAGTTTTTTTCAGGTCGAGTTACGCTTAGATAAAGTGTACAACTAGGTTTCGCCTTATACGATGAACGAAGATCAAGTTTCCCTCGAAAATCAAACCAACCCAGTTCCCCCAGAGGCTGGTAATATTCCCACCGCCACTCCGGAGGAAAGTCCCCAACCTACTGATGCCGTGTTAGAGGGACAGTCCGGGGAGCAGTCGGAGGGCCCAGAAATCGATGTGGAAGCTGGGCCAGCAGGGGATGATGTCGAGGAAAAAAGTAGTGAAGAAATAATCGCCATCCTGCAAAAGGATTTGGCTAGCCATCGTCAGGAATTGGCTGAGCAGTCGGAGCAACTAGACTCCGTCAAAAAACGCTATGTGGCCCTGGCTGCTGAGTTTGATAATTTTCGCAAGCGTACCCAAAGGGAAAAAGAGGAGCAGGCAAAAGTTATCAAGGGAAGAACAATCACAGAACTTTTGCCAGTGGTGGACAATTTTGAGCGGGCTCGCACCCAGATTAAGCCGAACTCCGACGGAGAAAATCTGATCCACAAAAGTTATCAAGGGGTCTACAAAAATCTGGTGGACAGCCTTAAAAGTTTAGGAGTAGCTCCCATGCGTCCTGAGGGAAAACCCTTTGATCCCAAATACCATGAGGCGATGCTCCGGGAACCCACCGCTGAATATCCTGAGGATACGGTGATTGAAGAGTTGGTACGGGGTTATCTTTTAGACGACATCGTACTGCGTCACTCCATGGTTAAGGTGGCAGTGGCTCCGGAAGAGGGAGTAGAGTCCGGAGAAGAAGACACTAACCCCTAGGGCTTATTGGTCTGAGGGCAGTGGTTTCCCATGGTCATTTTTCAGGGATTTTGGTCTTTGGGAAAGGTCTGGGGACCTGTCTCTTCCCCCCGATCGCCCCAGTATTAAAGAATTGGCAGAACGGAATGGGAACATAAAATTGGTTCTAAGGATGACCAAGTGGGGCGTAATGGTCTAAATTTGCATCAAAAGGCTTAAATTTTCCTAGAAAATACTTAGAAGTCAACAATTGTTTTTCGGGGTCAGCAGTTATGGGCAAAGTCATTGGCATTGATTTGGGAACCACCAACAGTTGTGCTTCTGTGTTGGAAGGGGGTAAACCCATTGTGATTACCAATACGGAAGGGGGCCGTACCACGCCGAGCATTGTTGGTTTTAGCAAGGGTTCCCAAAGATTGGTGGGGCAATTGGCTAAGCGTCAATCGGTGACCAATGCGGAAAATACGGTGTATAGCATTAAGCGATTCATTGGGCGGCGTTGGGATGACACAGTGGAGGAACGTTCCCGGGTGCCCTATAACTGCGTCAAGGGGCGGGATGATACTGTCAGTGTGTCCATCCGGGGTCAGTCCTATACTCCCCAGGAAATTTCCGCCATGATTTTGCAAAAACTGAAGGCGGACTCCGAGGCTTTTTTGGGGGAGCCGGTTACCCAAGCAGTCATTACGGTGCCGGCCTATTTCACCGATGCCCAGCGCCAAGCGACCAAGGATGCGGGGACGATCGCCGGCTTGGAAGTAATGCGGATTATCAATGAGCCCACGGCGGCGGCTTTGGCCTATGGACTGGATAAACAGGAAACGGAAGAGTTAATTTTGGTGTTTGACTTAGGAGGGGGAACATTTGATGTTTCCCTACTGCAGTTGGGCAATGGGGTATTTGAAGTGCTATCCACCTCCGGTAATAATCATTTGGGGGGGGACGATTTTGATAATTGTGTTGTCCAGTGGATGGCAGAATCCTTTAGGCAGAAGGAAAATATTGACCTGAGCACGGATAAAATGGCAATTCAACGACTGCGGGAGGCAGCGGAGAAGGCCAAAATTGAGCTCTCTAGCATGCTGAACACAACCATTAACTTGCCTTTTATCACGGCGGATGAGACGGGGCCCAAACATTTGGAAATGGAACTTGCCCGGAGTCAGTTTGAGGAACTGACTAAGCAGTTGCTGGAGGACACAAGGGTTCCCCTCACCCGGGCGTTGGACGACGGTGAGATCAAGGCTAGTGATGTCCACCGGGTCATTTTAGTGGGAGGTTCTACCCGTATTCCGGCCATTCAACGGGTTATTCAAGAGTTTTTCCCCGATAGTCAGTTGGAGCGTTCCGTTAACCCTGATGAGGCGGTGGCGTTGGGAGCCGCTATTCAAGCCGGGGTCATTGGGGGCGAGGTGGAGGATGTGTTGCTGTTGGATGTAACGCCTTTATCCCTAGGTTTGGAGACTTTAGGGGAGGTGACAACGAAAATCATTGAACGCAATACCACCATCCCCACTAGTCGCTCAGAGGTTTTTTCCACGGCGATCGACGGACAAACGTCGGTGGAAATCCATGTGCTCCAAGGGGAAAGGGCCATGGCCAGGGATAACAAAAGCCTAGGTAAGTTTTTGCTGGCAGGGATTCCTCCCGCTCCCCGGGGGATGCCCCAAATTGAGGTCAGTTTTGAAATTGATGTTAATGGTATTCTCAAGGTCTCCGCCCAGGACCAAGGCACCGGCAAGGAACAGAGCATTGTCATTAGCCATACCGGTGGCTTGAGCGGTGGGGAAATTGAAAAGATGCGCCAGGATGCTGAACAGTATGCTGCCCAGGATCAACTCCGTCTGCGGATGATGGAGCTACAGAATCAAGCGGAGAGCCTTTTCCACACCTACGAGACTACGCTCCAGGAAAATGGCGAACTGGTGCGGGAAGAACTCAAATCTTCCAGTAAGCAGAAGAAGGACCAATTGGCGATCGCCTTACGGACTCCCAATACTCCAGTGGAGAAATTGCAGACCTTGGTGGAGGAATTCCGGCAGATTATCTTACTTATTGGGACGGAAGTCTATCAACAGGGCAAGGGAGTTGGTAGTAATGAATTTGCTAATTTTGTTCAGGGCACCAGCAGTGGCGCGAGCCAAATGATTGAACCGCTGGAAACCAATTTGAATACACCCCAGACCTCTCCTGCCATCACCATGACTCCCGGCACCATGATCAATGGCACCATCAATCCCGGTGGTATGGATTATGTGGAAACTGCTCCGGTGTACGGTTTAGATGATGGGGAGGAGTTTGATTTTGACTCTGACGAAACTGTTTACAGTGATTATGAAGCAATCGATTAGTCTAGGTTAATTGCCTGTTTAACTATCTTATTTTTTGATGAATTGGCCCAATATGCCCCCTGGCGATCGCCGTTGGTTGTGGATTGGTCTAACGTTGCCCCTGTGCCTGCTCAACGGTTGGGTGCTACTGCAGCTATTGGATTATTTTCAGTCCCCCCTGAGAATTTTTATTATTGCCAACCTGATCGCTTTTATTCTTGGCTATCCGGTGCGTTGGCTCCAGCGATATCCCCGTCTGAAATTGCCCTACGCAGTGATATTGGTATTGCTCACTACGGCGATTATTTTGGCGGCGATTGGCCTGTTAATAATTCCTAAATTAGTGGATCAAATTCGTACTGTTTTACAGCTTTTGCCCCATCTCAATACCCTAGGCGATCGTCACTTAGAAAACTTGGACAATCTAAGTAGTCAGTGGGAGATTCCCACCAATTTCCGTGCTTGGGGTCGGGAATTGTCCAGTGAATTTCCCAATCAAATTCGCTCCATTACTAATCAACTAGTAAATTTATTAATTTGGACTGCGGGTAGCTTAGTGGAAGCTGGCTTTATTTTCATTATGACCGTCTATTTGTTACTGCGGGGGCAGACATTTTGGGACGGTATGTTCCGTTGGCTACCCATTGATTGGCGTCATAAGGTAAGGCAAAGATTACGCCACAGTTTTCAAAATTATTACATTGGCCAAGCCACCGTAGCGGCCCTACTGGGGGTCAGTTTAATCATCGCTTTGAGCATTTTTCAAGTGCCCCTGGCCCTGCTGTTTGGTATGTTTGTGGGCTTTATGGCCTTTTTCCCTTTTGGCGGCGGCACTAGTATTGTTTTAATCAGTATTATTGCCAGTTTTCAAAGTATTTGGTTGGGCATTAAAGTCCTGGCGATCGCCACTGTGGTGGACCAGGTGGTGGAAAATGGCCTAGCCCCGAGATTACTGGGTCGTGTCACTGGAGTGCATCCCGTCTGGATTTTACTTTCTTTGATGATTGGAGCCAAGGTGGCTGGATTATTGGGCATTTTAGTGGCGATCCCCATTGCTAGTTTTGTACGGGATATGCTCAGTGATTTTATCTAGTATCTAGTGCCATGGATCACAATGGGGCAATTGAATTAACGTTGAGGACTAACTTCCAACTTCACAGTGCCATCTTCTATCTGTAAGCCCTGTAAATTTAATTCATCCAGATTTACCTGTAGTATCTGCTTTAACTTCTCCGGTGGCACATTCAACCGTTGGGCCACATCCGCGACACTAAAGCTCAATTCACCAATTTTAATGCGGGAATTTTCGGTCATGATCAGTTGCCCTGCTTCCAGTTGGGGCGCCCCTTCTATGCCGACATAAAAAGGCTGATTTTGACTGGGTAGCAGTGGTAAAACCCGCTCCACAATGCGTTGTTGCCCCGGGGACAGTCGGGCATTGTTTAACATGTTGGGGTCTAACACCGTGCCTACTTCTAAGGATTTCTCCCTAATTTGGGTTTGGATCCGGGGTACAGATTCCATCTTCAGTTGACGACCCACTTCCCCTTGTAATACCTGTCCCAATTCTTTTTCCGTCAAGGTGACCCTAACTGGTTCCAGGCGATCGCCATCATTTCCTTGGACCACTTCCCGACGAATCTTCTCTTGGAGAAAATCTGCCGGAGGAGCAATGGCTGGCGTAGATGTTTCCGCCTCAAACCAAGCCGGGATTTGGGTTGCCCTGCGCCAAAAATAGTAGCCTAACCCCGCTCCGGCGATCGCCAATAGCACGAGGAGAGTAAAAATCTTTTTCAGCATTGTCAACGGTTAGCAGTTAGTTTGCCCTGGGCCCATAATCATAACAATGTTGATATGAAGTCTTTGCATTCTCTCTGCCATCAGTTCACAAAGAATACTTGAACCCAACGTTCCTCGCCCAATATTAATTGACCAAGCTAGACCACCAGCGCCGCTGACCGGCCAACTGCCAAATTTGTAACACCCCTTTGATTAGAGACCAACGTTTTAGCAAAAGATTGTACTGCTGCCGTAGCTGTCGGTTTTTTTGGGCCAGATTAGTCAACAAAGCAGGGGCCGGAGCAAAAAGATTATGACAACAGCTTTCCCAATGATCGAGACGCTTGGTGAGTCGTTGTAACTGTCGATAGATGAAATAAAGCCTAATTGCGAGGAAGATATTGCCCAGGGCCAGACCAAAGTTAAAACAGATAACGAACAGCAACATCGAATGTTAAAATGGGGGGTCAGTTCGGGGAATTAGCTCAGTTGGTAGAGCGCTGCGATCGCACCGCAGAGGTCAGGGATTCGAGTTCCCTATTCTCCATAAACTCTACCGTGCCATGGTTTTACCACGGTCCAGCCGGGCAGGTAATTCCCGCCTAGCGTTAACGCCAACGTTGATTTTCCAGGTCACGAATTTGTCGTTCCAGGCGATCGATGCGCCCCCGCAACTCGTCCATTTCCGACTGACGGGGTAAGCCCAAATCCTGGAGCATATTTCGCAGTTGTCTTTCTAAATTTGCTTCAATTTGTCCCTGCTCACTTTTGATTTGGCTCATTAAATCGTCCACAAAAGCGGTGGCTTGGTCGGCGTTAATTTTGCCTTCTTTCACCCATTGGTCACTCACATCGCTGAGTTTTTCCGCCACTAGGGTGGTGGTGCCCACACCAATCATCAAGAGTTGTTTTAGCCAGTCGTTTGTATCCATGGAGGGTTACGGGATTGAACAAAGTTGATAATTTGCCGAAAGTTGAGCTGAAGAATGGCGACCCAATTCCTCCTTGCCCTTCTCGTCAACCATAGCAAAAACCACCTTAAACGTTTTAACTTTCCAGTTCTGGGTTGCCAGTGGTCCACGGCCATACCCTCCCTGGGCTGTTGCTATATAATGGGCGGCACGGTCTTATGGGCGATCGCCGCTGAAATATTTATTTTTGAGAGTATGAATTTGATTACTTGGTTAGCTGATTTTTCCCGGGGCCACTGCGTTGGCATTTGCGCCGCCCTGGTACCGTCAATTTTACTCTGCACCACCATTTGCGCCGGTTTAATTGCCCTGGACCGACCCCGCTGGTCAGTTAACACTGCCTACGTTGCCACCCTAGCCGCCTGTGGCGTAATGGTGCTCCACGTTGCTTCTTGGTTCAGTATTGGGGTCATTACCCCGGTCACCTTTATTTTGTTGGGGCTTTCCCTGTCCTGTGGGGGCTTAGCTACCCTGTTCTGGCGATGCTCTCCCCAATGGCAAGAATTTTATCACTCTGGATTGAGGGAAATAATCAAAGCTAAATGGCCCCAGACCTTAAAGATTTGACATTCCCACGACCCCTGTGGTCGAGGCTCTCTGCGAGATCGCCAACTATGACAGAACCAGCCAACAATCATCCCAGTCCCCCGCCGCAAAATTGGTTGTTCAAATGGTGGAATTCCCTCAACGCCATCACTCGTCTCTTGGTGTTGGTGCTGGGGGCTCCTCTGATGGTGCTCAATGCCAGGGCCCTATCCTCCATTTTTGGCTATTTTGAGTCCCTTTTTGTCATCAGCCTAATTGCCTCCGTCATCGCCTTTTTACTCAATTACCCAGTGGCGTGGCTAGAAAAACAGGGGGCAAAACGTTTTGTTGCAGCCAGTTTTGTCTTCCTCACCGCCCTAATCATTTTCACCGCCTTGGGGGTAACCCTCATTCCCCTCGCCCTATCCCAGGCCCAACAACTAGTGGCCCGCCTACCGGATTGGCTCGATTCGGGTCAGAAGCAATTGGTATTGTTGGATCAAAAAGCAGAAATTCTTGGTTGGCCGGTTAACTTTGACGGTCTCATTCCCCAAATTAATAGCCGCCTAGCCGCTGAGCTACAAAACCTGGCCGGTAGCACTCTCAACTTAGCCCTGAGCCTAACCGTGTTCACCGTGGTGCGTTTGCTGGACGTGCTATTAACGATAATTTTGACCTTTTATCTACTCCTCCATACTGACGACGTTTGGCAAAGCATCATTGGTTGGTTGCCAGAGCGCTTCCAAAAACCTTTTTCCGATACCCTACGCCGCAGTTTCCAAAACTATTTCCTCGGTCAATTGGTCTCCGCCACTTGCATGGCCCTGGGACTGATTTCTGGCTTTTTACTACTCAAGGTTCCCTTTGGCTTACTTTTTGGCCTCACGGTGGGGGTGATGGCCCTGATTCCCTTTGGTGGCTCTGTGGGCATTGTGCTAGTCACTTTTTTGGTGGCCCTGCGGGACATTGGCATGGCTTTGCAACTACTGGCGGTGGCCTTAGTTATCCAGCAAATTGTTGAAAATGGCATTGCCCCCAGGGTGCTGGGGAGTGTGACGGGGTTAAATCCCTTTTGGGTTTTGATTTCCCTCTTAACCGGAGCCAGAATCGGTGGCCTACTGGGGGTGATAGTGGCTGTGCCTTCGGCGGTGATGATTAAAGAGGCCCTGGGGGCAATCCGCAGTATGAAGCCCTTGGTGCCAGCCCCAGACCCTAATCAAGATCCTTTGTATTTTAAGGGACAGGAAGAGGTGCGTCCCTTACCGCCCCGCCCCTGAATGTTAGGGTTTGCTTCGTATCAAAAACTACAGCAAATTTGAAATTGATTGACCCTAAGAGCTTAAGGAGAGACAGGACGGGGTAAGATTACTCTCTAGCCAGTGACAGCCATCTCGGTTGGCAATTTGTCCTTGCCCTAACTCCCCGATCTCAATGAGTAACGAAATTTACCTTAACCATCCGACCTTCGGGCTTTTGTATCAGATCTGTTTTTTGGATGACAATCAGGAAATTTTTACTACCCTTTATGCCCAAAGGTTATTTTTTTTGGTAAAAACTACGCCAAATAATACGCAGTTCGAACCAATTACCAGGGCAGACGCCAAACTGCTAATTGAAAATCGTCTGAGATTTTTGCGCCGGGCGGGGGATTTTAAAGCCTATGACGTGTTGGCAAAGTTGCATAAAAACACTTTTTGAGATTGATTTCTTGGCCAACATTGTCGGAGATTACGCTGTGATAAAACATTTTTTCATTCCCCTAGGGTATTTTGTCTGGGCCCAAGCAAACTAATTGCGCTACCCTGAGCCTGGATAAACCCTTGGTAAATTAAAACGAATTTAAGGATTGAAATTTATGTTGCTCAAAAGTGCTGTTGCTTGGTTGGCTTTAACCTTTACCACTGGCCTAGCGGCGATCGCCCCGGTGCAGGCGGAAACGGTGTTGGAGAGGGTGGCCCGCACAGGGGAATTACGGGCTGGAACCCGCATCGATGCGGTGCCGTTTGGTTTTCAACTGGCCAATGGGGACATAGAGGGTTATGGAGTTGATTTAATGGCCTTAATTGGTCTAAAGTTAGCGGCAGAGAAGGGCAAGACCATTACCGTTGATTTAGATACAGTTACCCTCCAGAATCGTTTTCAGGCGATCGCCAGTGGGGAATTAGATATAGTTTGTGAAGCCACGACCATTACCCAAGACCGCTTGGAATTGGTGGATTTTTCGGCGCCATTTTTCATTTCTGGGGCCAAGTTTTTAATGAAACAAGCCAGTGTGGATGGTTTTCAAATTAATGGCACCCTGGAGGGGATTCCCATTGCCTACATTGAAAACACCACCACCTTCGACATTATTCCCCAGATTTATCCCTTGGCCCAGTGGGTGGCCGTTCAGGATCGTGAGGAAGGCATTGCCCAATTGGATAAGGGACAGGTAACTGCGGTGGTCAGTGACGGTATTTTGTTGGTGGGGGAACTGCTGAAGCAGGGTAAAGATCCCGCTGATTATGCTTTGGGGCCCTATCAACCCATTACCACGGAACTCTACGCCTGTATTCTGCCCCAGGGGGACCGGGACTGGAAAAGGTTTGTGGACGAGGTCATTTCCAGCACGGAAAACCATGACCTGTTGCAAGAATGGTTCAACCTTGACCAGAGCAATGTGGTGCGGGTTGATCCTCTCTAGATTTCCATAAATTTTGCATGGGCGATCGCCGGGGGACAGGGCCGGAGTCCCCCCATTGCGGCAATAAACTAAACCTTTTTCCTTAGGGGTTAGGGACCAGTTAGCAAGATTTCGGTTGGCTCCCCAAACCGGCCTACTAAAGCTCCGGCAATGATGGGAAACCAGCTCTGATCCTGATCTCACTCTGCTACCCCAATTTGGCAGGAAGGGGGCTCTTAAAACCCCTTGTTAGTGCTCTATATGCCCGCATGGCCGAGGGCTAGACCAGTGGCTAACATACCAAACACCAGAAATGGCTGGGCACTGGCTTGATATTTGACATCATTTTCCAGGGGATTACGGAGAAAATACATATCCTGAAAAGTTATCTGGGGAATGAGCAGTAGCAACACAATGGTGGCGTAAAGCTGTTGGTGCACATAAATCAGGTATCCTGCAATACCCGCTTGGAAAACGTCGATCATGATCACACAAATCCAGGCTGCTGTCCCGATGCCAAACATCACCGGCAAAGACTTTAACCCCAATTGGCGATCGCCTTCCACACTTTTAAAATCGTTAACCACCGCAATGCCCAAACCAGCCAAGCTATAAATCAGGGTCAACACCATAATGGTGGGGTTGAGAGTACCAAACAGAGCATGGCCTGCCCACCATGGTAGGGCAATGTAGCTAGCCCCCAGGGCATAGTTTCCCAACCAACCGTTTTGTTTAAGCTTCAACGGCGGTGCGGAGTAAATATAGGCAATAAATGCTCCCCCCAGGGTCAGCACGGTCATAATGGGAAAATCATGGTGAGCCCACACATCCAGACCATAGGCAACACCAATACCCACCACCAACAGGATCAAAATTTGCGCCACCACCTGGGGCACAGAAATGGCCCCGGAAGGAATGGGTCGGTAGGGTTCATTGATGGCGTCGATTTCCCGGTCGTAAAAATCATTGAGGGTTTGGGTATAGCCGGTCATTAACGGGCCGGATAACAACATACAGGTGAGGGCTTTGAGAGAATCCTCCACTGACCAGATGTAGCCCCCCGACGAAGCGGCCCCACAGACCACCCCCCAGATCAGGGGAATCCAAGTGATGGGCTTCATCAACTGGAGCCGAATTTTCCAAATGGAACTTTCCCCTGGGGCAGCCCCTTTCATGCCCAGTAACTGCCGAGCCTTGGCTTGGTTTTGGCCGGTATTTTGTGTGTCAGACATAAATGATTCAAAGGTTGACTAGCGTACCCAAAAACACTGACCCAGCCTATCACCCTTGGGGCTAGGAATGCCATGAAACAGCGGGGGTTTGTCCAAGGTGGAGATTTTTTTAACCCAGGCTCTGGAGAAAGTTTTCCAACATTTGTTTACCTTCCTTGGTCAGAATACTTTCCGGGTGGAATTGCACGCTCTGCACATGGGGATAGTCCCGGTGTCGGAAAGCCATTACCATACCATCAGCTAACCACGCCGTCACCTCCAGGCACTCCGGTAAACTCTCCCGCTCCACAATCAAACTATGGTAACGGGTTGCTTGCACGGGACTGGCCAGGCCAGCAAAAATGCCCTGTTGTTTATGATAAATCTGGGAAGTTTTGCCATGCATTAATTCCGGGGCGGCCACCACCTTGCCCCCAAATACCTGCCCGATGCTCTGGTGCCCCAGGCAAACCCCTAAGATTGGTGTGGAGGCGCTCAGCTTTTCGATTAACTGGAGGGAAATGCCCGCATCGTCGGGACGGCCAGGGCCGGGGGAAATGACAATGGCATCGGGCTGGAGGGATTTAACTTCTTCGAGGCTAATTTGATCGTTGCGATACACCCGTAGATCTTCGGCCACGGCATACTTCTGCCCCAATTCGCCTAAATACTGAACGAGGTTGTAGGTAAAACTGTCGTAGTTATCTATAACCAGAATCAACTGGAATGCTCCTTTGCGGTCAAATGTGGACGGGGATTAGACCATCAAGGATAGCAGTGGTGGTAATAATAAACAGCCCCCCACTATCACTGCGGCGATCGCCGCTAACAATACTGCCCCGGCCGCACAGTCCTTGGCAATTTTGGCTAGCTCATGGTAGGACTGCCCTACCGTTAAATCCACCACTGATTCCAAGGCTGTATTTAACAACTCCAAAATCATTACCAGGGAGGAAGTCAGGGCCAACACCGCCACGGCGATCGGAGCTAACTGCAACAGAAAACCCGCTGTGACCACCACTGTACCCATAAAAGTATGAATACGAAAATTCCGTTGGGTGACAAAAGCATAGCTAACGCCGGCCCAGGCGTAACGAAAACTTACCAACAGATTGGGGGCCACCTGCCAGGCATTTTTTCTCAACGGCTTTTTAGCGCCGGGCTTGGGGGCAGGCACCACCAGAGCCAAGGGAGGAGGGGACTGGGTCTGCTTAGCCTTGCCGGATAAACCCTGATCAGCAAAAACCGCCGAGGATGGGGAAGACATGGGATATACCGATTTCATGAGCTACGACTCCGAGCAGTGTAGTCGACAGAACAATTCTCCTATGTAACCTGGGTTACAAGTTTCTAGACTAATAGGGGAGGATGCTGGCCGATTAAGGTTAACAAATAGGATTGCTGGGACAACATGGTGGTGAGGGAGGCTTCGTCAGGATGGTCCCAACCGAGGAGATGGAGTAGGCCGTGGGCCGTTAACCACACGACTTCTAATTTTGTACTATGACCCCGTTCCTTGGCTTGCTGGTCAGCCCGTTCTAGGGAAATTACTATATCACCCAAATAAAGAGGTTCCCCCATTTCTTCAGATTCTGTTAAGGGGAAATCCACTTCCAGGGCCGCAAAAGCCAACACGTCGGTGGGCTTATCCTGGTGACGAAATTGCTGATTTAACTCTTGGATACGGCGATCGCCGGTAAATAGTAGAGTCAGTTCGTAGCTGGGGGCGGGGGGCAAATTCTCGGCCAGACAATTTAGCCAGCTTTGACACCACCCTTGCCAGGGATTGGCCAACAACTCTTCCACCCACGGGCCAGCCACGGCAGAACCAGTTAAGTCAGTTTGTAGGCTTAGTTCCACTGCAATTTGGTGAATGGAGGTAGGGGCCATGGCCTTAGCGGGTTAGGTAGGAAATCCCCACCAGCACTCCGAGGAGGGCACTGGCGGACAGAAAGAAATGGGTCAGGGATTTGCCCTTTTTCCGCACCATGTTACGCATGGCCAACTTGACATAGGTTGGTGGTGGTTCCGCCGGGGACGGATTAGTAACTTCTGGTGCTTCTGGGGTGGGTAAATCACTCATGGTGGATAGATGGGGATTGGCTAGGCCAAATTAGGTGAGGTGAGTAGTTTGAAATAAACCTATTTGTTGGAGTTATTGGTCAACTCAAGGGCTTTTATGGTGGTAGAACTTAAAAACCAAACCCCAGCCACATAGCTTTGGTGACCATAATTGGGCCGGAAGTTAGTCCCGGAGGCAGAGAAATTTAAAGCTAAGGTCCAACGGACTAGATGCTCAGCCACCCTAACTCTAGTGAGGAATTTTGCAAAATGCAAGCTTGCCCGGTAGCCATGGTAGGATAGAAGGCTGGATTTATCCAAAGATTTCATTAACTTTGCACGACTGGGCTTTAATTTAACCCAGGCCGGCGGAATTTTACCCCAATACCCCCCGGCGATCGCCTTCTTTGCCCCCCATGAAACACACCCTCTCTGTTTTAGTTGAAGATGAAGCCGGAGTTCTAACCCGCATTGCCGGACTATTTGCCCGCCGTGGTTTTAACATTGAGAGCTTGGCGGTGGGATCGGCGGAACAGGGGGACGTTTCCCGCATCACCATGGTGGTGCCAGGGGATGAGAACACCATCGAACAACTAACCAAGCAACTTTACAAGTTGGTTAATGTAATCAAAGTGCAGGACATCACCGAAACCCCCTGTGTGGAAAGGGAATTGATGTTGGTCAAGGTGAGTGCCAACGCCCCCAACCGGGCGGAGGTAATTGAACTGGCCCAGGTATTCCGGGCCCGCATTGTGGATATTTCTGAAGACACCGTCACCATCGAAGTGGTGGGAGACCCAGGTAAAATGGTGGCAATCCTCCAGATGTTGGCCAAGTTCGGCATTAAAGAGGTGGCTCGAACGGGCAAAATTGCATTAGTGCGGGAGTCCGGCGTCAACACGGAATATCTGAAATCCCTGGAGTCCAAGTTTTAGGGCCTATCCCTCATTGGTTGACCGTTCATCAATCACTTTTTCCCCAGGGTTGTCCTGAGCTCTTTGCCCAGTATTTGCAAACATCTCCATGGCTGATCGATTTTCCCCATCAGATCCCTCCCTCGCATCCCAACTGGAAGCTACCCTGGGGCAACTTGAACAGGTAATCCAAAAGTTACAGGCCAATCCCCAACAGAGCGTCCAGCTTCCTCGGGCCGCCGTTGACCGCCTCCAGGCTACGGCCAGTCGATTAGCAGTGTTGGTCAGTAACGCTCCTAATTCTGCCCCCCCTCCTCTGCAATCAGGGCCCCTCCCTGGCGATCGCCAAACGGAGCAGTGGGATGACTTTTTTGCCGATGCCATCGCCGACCAGACCACGACATCTCTCGCCCCGACCCCCTCTGTTAAACCAGCCAAGAAAGCAAAATTTGGTATTCTAGCCACCCTGGCCACTGCGTTGTTAGGAATTTTGGTGGGGGTTGTGCTCTGGATCGGGGTTCCCTCCATTAATGTGCCCCCCCTTTGGGACCAGTTGGTGGCCCAATGGGCCAAAGTAACTGCCCTACTACCGGAGTCAGAGCAACCTCCAGTGACGGCCCCGATCGCCGATTCGGCACCGGTAAGCCCTGGGGTAACGCCCGGAGAAGCAACGAATTCAGCTCAAGAAACTGGTTTGCCCTCCGTGTTGGAAGCCCCCTCTCCCCCGGCTCCCGTGGCCATTTCGCCCCTGCCTCTGGCCCCCCTAACCCCGGAACAGAGTTTATTGGCGGTGATTCAGCGGGAATTGGTGGATTTAGAGGGACTTTATCCTCCCCAGTTGATGGAACGCATTGAACCGAACTTTTTAGCCAGCCGTTTGACTTTGACGGTGGGAAATTCGTGGCAAGAATTGTCCTCCAAACAGCAACAAACTCTCCTAGATGCCCTATGGCAGAGGGCCCAAAAGCTTTCCTTCCAACGGCTATGGATTTACGATCTAAGGGGAGAACTCATTGCCCGATCGCCGGTGGTGGGACAGGATATGGTGATTTTTGAGCTTCCCTAGAACCATGGGATTCGTTAGTTTTCCCGCCTTGGTGTCGATACGTCTTGTGTCCGGGGACTAAGAACCGGGAAACTGTGGATGGAATCCCGTTTTCCCATAACCGTCAACAAAATTAGGTCAACTCGGAGAAAAACATGATCAAACTATACGGTGCTCCCCAAAGTCGAGCCTCCATCATCCAGTGGTACCTGGAAGAATTATCCCTGCCCTACGAATTTGTTAACGTTAACCTCAAGGAAGGGGAACATCGCCAAGCTCCCTACCTGGCCATTAATCCCTTTGGCAAAGTGCCGGCGATCGCCGATGGGGACTTTTACCTTTGGGAGTCCGGTGCAATTCTGCTCTACCTAGCGGAAAAAGCCAGTACCATTCCCGCCGATATCCAAGTCAGAGCAGTGGTTAACCAATGGATACTGTTTGCCAATTCCACCCTGGCCAATGGTTTATTTATTGAAGCGGTGCGGGAAAAGGAAATGCCCCGACTGTTGCAATCTTTGGAGGAAATTCTAGGGCGATCGCCATTTATCCTCGGAGAAAAATTTTCGGTGGTGGATGTGGCGGTGGGGTCAATTTTGGCCTATGTCCCCATCATGCTCAAACTTAACTTTGATGGCTACCCTGCGGTGGCAGCATACGTCCAAAACTTGGTGCAAAGGCCAGCCTTCCAAGCTTCCATTGGTGCCCGCTGACCACTAGCCAGCCAAGCTAAAAAAACTCAAAGCCCATGGCGGCAACTATAGTCTGTTTCTATAGTTAAACTAAACTATATGATTGGCAGAAATCCAAATTTGCCGGTAATTTGCCCCAGTCAACGGTTGGGGGGTAGGTAGATTTGGTACAGTGAATGCCAGAGGGGATTTTTTTGCTTTTAACTTTAACCTAAATCCCTGGCGATCGCCCCTAATCCTTGCTTCCTTCCCACCTTGTTGGCAACTACCATGGTCCACTCCTCCAGCCTTTCAGGGACAGCGAACAATCACCACGGTCAAGGAAATAACCAGGAAATTTCCCCGACGATCCCCGACTGGCCTGCGGTATGTCAACAGTTGCTCTACCGGGCCTTACCCTGCACTTCAGTGCAAACCCAGCCGGAATTCGTTGTGAAAAAGCCCGGTCGCATTCCCCGTTCCCTTAAGGTCATTGCCAGCGAAGCCACCAGCGAGCACAACGCCCAGACTAGCTATGGCCCCCTGGAATTTTTGGACAGTCTATTGGCTCCAATTGCCGAAGGAGGGGAAAAAAGCCGCTACTTAGCCATTATGGGGGAAGCGGGATCTGGGAAAACAATTTTTTTACAACATTTTGCCCAGGGTCTATGGCAACGCTACCAAGAGGGCCGAGCCCATTGCTTACCCATCTGGCTTAACCCCTCCCGCTTTAAACACCGGAGCATTAAAGATTATTTGTTTGGCCCTTGGTTACAGGAAGCCATGACCCTCAATGGGGAAATTCCCCCGACGACCTGGCGGGAGAGTTTACAACTAGGACTCCAGGCGGGGCAGTTTTGGTTGGTGCTAGACGGAGTTGATTACACCTTTACCGACCCGGGGCAAATGTCTGCGGCCCAGGGAAGCCTAACTTGGCTCAAGGATAGCTTGGCGGAAGTGCCCGCCACCCCAGTGCTATTGAGTTGTCGTCCAGACACCAGGCGCAATGATCCCCGGGGACTGGCCGGTTTTACCCGTTATCAGTTGGAGCCATTACTCTATCCTGGGGAGGTGGAAATTGCCATTGAAGATTATTTCACCCCCGATCGCCCAGCTCAATCGGAAAACCAAGGCCAACCCAATGCCCTAGCTACTGCTCTCAAGGAAGCGTTGGCCAATCCGTTGGTGAGCCATTTACGGCCCTATTTGCTCCGGCCCCGGCGCTTAATGTTGTGCTGTCGCTTTTGGCGGGATCAACCGAGGGATTTTCCTGTCAGCAGTGGAGCTTTGTATCGCCAATTAACTAAGGCTTTTTACCTGTGGCAAAGCGAATGGGCCTCCAGTAAACCAGGCCAGCAAGAGGAGTTGGCCCAATTGTTGGGTCAATTGGCCAAGCAAATGCTGGGGGAAAATCCAGTTGACCATCGCCCCCTATCCCCGGCGGAGGTGGAAAAAATATTTGGCAAAGATTCCCCCCTGTTGCGTTCGGCGTTGCAATTGGGCTGGTTAATGCCCAAGACCGCTGTGCGTAAGGGAGTTTGGGAAAGGGGTTATGGCTTTGCCGACGATACTTTTCGGGATTATTTTGCTGCCCAGGCGATCGCCGATTGGCACTTTTTCCTCGATATTTATCGGCATCAGTATCGTATTTTTGCTCCGGAGTGGCAGGGAGTATTGACCTTTTGGTGGGGACGGGAGGATATCGGCCTAGTCAATAAACAGGCTTTTCTCCAGGTGATGTTGGAGTTTGACGACCGTTGTAGCCCGGAAAATTTCTATGGACTCAGGGCTTTAGAGAGTGCGGCCTTGGCCCTGCGGGAATGCCCAGACCTCACCCAGGCCGATGAGATTGTGGCCAGATTGTTAGCCCAAGGTTTAACCCCAGTGGGAGGTAATGGCAGCCAACAAAAATGGGCCATGGAGATTTTAGCGACAACCCACCGTCCGCCGGTGATCCAAGCCCTCCTCAAAACTCTGCAAACCACCGAGGATGACCGAGTATATGGCCAATGTTGCCAATGGCTGGGGCAGTGGGGCCAGGGATTTCCCCAGGTGATCGGAATTTTAGAGCAACAGCTAGCCCTCCATCAACAATCCAGTTTACGCTTTGCCATTGCTTCGGCGCTGATCTTAATTGATCCCGCCAGTTCCCCTGGAGTAGCTACTTTCTTGGCAGCCCTGCACCCTGACCAAAAAGATTACAGCTTAGCTTTCCAAACCCTGGCCCATTGCGGCGTGGGCAATTTGTTAGTGATTAAAGCTCTGCTGGATTTGCTTTCTCCAAAATTATCGGTGCTGCACCATCGTCAGGTATTGCAATGTTTGGAAGCGGTAGGCAAAAACCAGAACCTAGTCATTGCCAGTGTGCTGCAAAAACTCAGGCTTTATCCTCCTGGGGCATTTCTCTGTCAGATGGCCGAAAGTCTTGAAAGGATCGACCCCGGAAATCCTACGGCCCTGGTGGTTTTGCAACGGCATATCCAAGCGGATCAACCCCTACCCTTGCGAAAACAGGCCATCTATAGTTTGGGGGAAGTGGGGGTGCCATCGCCCGCAGTGGTGGCCAGCCTAGCAGATCTACTAATGGCGGAGGAGGATGTTTTTGTCCGTTGGTTGATTGTCAGTAGTCTTGCCAAAATTGCCCAGGGAGACCCCACGGCGATCGCCACCTTAACTACCCTAGTGGAAAAGGCCGTGGCCCAACCCCGCAGTGAAGAAGGGGACTGGCTGCTCAATGAAACTATCCAAGCTCTGCTGAAGGTCGATCCCCACAACGTCGGTATTTTGCCTTCCCTAGTCTATCTGTTGGAAAACACGGCAACCAGCGAGCATCTACAAATTTGGGCCGAAATTTTGGGGCGCCTTGACCCGGGCAATCCCATTGCCATTAATACCCTCCTCCGTCTGTTGCGTAACAAGGAGGATCCCTATAGCCAACGGCAAGCGGCCACCAGTTTAGCCACCATTGATCCAGGCAATCTCTCTGCCCTCATGGCCCTGATTAATCTCCTGCAAAATAGCGATAACGAAAGTATCCGCCTAACTGCCGCCCAAGATTTAGCCCTAGTGGGAAAAAATAATCCCGCCGTGTTGGCTGCCCTGATCCGCGTTGTTGGCACCAATGCCGAGGGGGAAATTCTCCGGGCGGTGGTGAAAACCCTGGCCCAAATCGGTCCCAACAATCGAGAGGTAGCCCAGGCTCTGTTGGGGTTATTGCTGGAAAAACCTGAAGATCGGGTCCGTCAGGATGCGGCCCAGGCTTTGATCAAGATTGTGCCCCGTAAGTTGCTCCCCACGGTGGTTCATCAGTTGCAGGAGCTATGTGCCCAGGCCCAGGGGGAAAACTCGGGAGACCATTGGCAAATTTTTTGGTACTGCGCCCAACAAATGACCTATGCTGATTTTTATCAAGCATGGCATCAAACTCCCCTAGCGGTTTCTGGCACCAGTATTCCTGGGAAAAGTTCTAAACAAAGATCTTTTTTCCGTTACTCCCTGGCACAAACTTTACAGGGGGAAAATGCTCCCCTGAATGGTTGTCAGGTAATTTGGATTGATACTAGTCAATTTTTGAGTTTGGATAATCCCAGTGTAGATATCTACGACCAAATGCTTGACCAAAATTGTCCCGAATTTGATGGGGCTATCCCAGATAATTTGTCCAAGCTACGGTTCTACTGGCATCAATTGCAACGCAAGCAAGGCCATCCCCTGCTGTTGTTATTTGAACAGTTGAGTCCCTCCCCCCTAGGTCTCGAACAACTTTGGCAGCAGTTGGCCACCTTCCATGGCCCGATCGCCATTTTGGGAGTGACACCGGCCCCGAAAACTGTGGTGTTGCCCTATTTTCAGTTGCGGGAATCCCAAACTACGGCGGGGGAAATTGTCGCTTGGTTGCAAAATTGTCTCACCTCCACTTGAAATCTTGAAATCATTACACTTTGGCTATGACCTATTGTTTGGGTTTAATTAATCGTTTTGGCATGGTCATGGGGGCAGATTCCCGCACCAATGCTGGAGTGGATTACACTTCCGCCTACAGGAAATTATTTGATTATTCCCTCCCCGGCGATCGGGTTTTAATTCTTTGCACCTCCGGCAACTTAGCCATTACCCAGGCCGTACTTCATCAGATTGACCGGGATATTCAGCGGGACGACGGTGAGCATCTCCATAACATTGCCACTATGCACGAAGTTGCCACCTACATCGGTGGTAAAGTGCGGGAAATGCAGGAAAAAGACCGACCCTGGCTGGAAAAAGACGGCATTGATTTTCAGTGTAATTTTCTCTTGGGTGGACAAATTAAGGGGGAACCCCACCAGGAATTGTACTTAATTTATCCCCAGGGCAATTTCATCCAAGCCACCAAGGAAACCCCCTTCCTACAAATTGGCGAAACTAAGTACGGCAAGCCGTTGCTGGACCGCACCATCACCTATGACACTCCTCTGGAAGCCATGGCCAAATGTGCCTTGCTTTCCATTGACTCCACTATGAAGTCGAATATTTCCGTTGGCCCTCCCATTAATCTGACCATGGTGGAAGCCAATCATTTCTCTGTGCGCCACACCCTGCAACTACGCCTGGGGGATCCCTACCTCGCTAAAATGCGTAGTCTCTGGGAATCCTATGTTCGCCAAGCCTTCGAGTCCATGCCCAATGTGGAATGGGAAGCCAACCAAATCGATTCCGGCGAGGATGTCTTGATTGATTGAACTACAACAGGGTTACAATGCCGGAGCCCAGATTGTAGTAAGCACCAACTATTGTCAGCTTTTCTTCAGCCATCAATTCGCTTAGCACCGAGGATTGTTTTAGCACTGCCATTTGGTGTTCAACATTGGCTTTGGTGGCCATGGTCACACTGGCGGCATTGCTGTTGTCATCGGTAACAGAGCCGATATCAATTTTTTTAATCACACTGCCAATTTGCCCCGGTAATTCACCCCCATCCATGGCCGCTTTCACCGCCCCACAACCCTGGTGTCCTAAAACCATCAACACCTTTGCTCCTAAAACCAAAGTGCCAAATTCCAGGCTTCCCACTTCTTGAGGAGTAGCCACGTTGCCAGCAATGCGACAGATGAATAAATCTCCCAAACCCTGATCAAAAATAATTTCTGGTGGCACTCGGGAATCAGCGCAACTGAGGATAGCAGCAAAAGGATTTTGACCTTGGGCCACTTCTGTCAGACGGTTAAAATCCTGATTAGCTTTCAGTCTTCTTTGTTCACTAAAACGCCCGTTGCCCTCCATCAATTGATTTAAGAGTTCCTGGGGAGTTTGATTAATGGTCTGGGCTTGCACCTTGGGGTTACTAACAATTTGATTGCCCAGCACGGTGGCCATCAAGCTAGTGCCGAGGAAAGCTCCGCCGTATTGGATTAACTGACGGCGATCGATGGGGGGAATTGGGCTCATGGCTGGTACTTGAGGGAATGATTAGCGCAATGGAAAGTTCTGCTTAATTTTCTCGTCTTTTCCATCCCATCACCGGACTCTCCAGCAAGGGAGAATTAGTTAAGCATATAGGAGAATAACGAAGAAAAACCGAGCAATTTCGACTAAGGGAAAATTTCTTAGTCCTCCCCATCATAATCACAAACACCTTTGGAGGTCAGTAGATGGGAAAATAGCGGAGTGGACTGTGTGTAATGTTCCTAAGGCTGTATTTTATTGTCTTTAATGCAAAATCTCACTGCAACACTGCTTGTTTCCTGTCCTGACCAACCGGGTATTGTGGCCCAAATTGCCCAATTTATTTACCAAAACCAGGGCAATATTATCCACGCCGACCAGCATACGGACTTCTCCAGTGGGCTTTTTTTGAATCGGGTGGAGTGGCAGTTGGACAATTTTCGGCTATCCCGTCCGGAGTTGTTGTCCGCTTGGTCCCAATTAGCTGAGCAACTCCAGGCCACTTGGCAAATTCATTTTTCTGACCAGTTGCCCCGTTTAGCCCTCTGGGTCTCCAAGCAAGACCATTGTCTGCTCGACATTCTCTGGCGCTGGCGATCGGGGGAATTGCGTTGTGAAATTCCCCTCATTATTAGTAATCATCCTGACTTGAAACCCATTGCCGACCAATTTGACATTGATTTCCATTGTTTGCCCATTACCAAAGAAAATAAGCTAGCCCAAGAAGCAGCGGAATTAGCTTTATTAAAACAGTATCAAATTGATCTGGTGGTGTTAGCAAAATATCTACAGATTTTAACCACCGACTTTGTGGGTCAATTTCCCAATATCATTAATATTCACCACTCTTTTTTACCTGCCTTCCCTGGGGCAAATCCCTATCATCGAGCCCATGAGCGGGGAGTAAAAATCATTGGAGCCACCGCCCATTATGCCACTGCCCAATTGGATGAAGGCCCGATTATTGAACAGGACGTGGTAAGGGTTAGTCATCGGGATAATGTGGAGGATTTAATCCGTAAGGGTCGAGATTTGGAAAGGGTGGTACTGGCTAGGGCCGTGCGTTTGCATTTGCAACACCGAATTCTTGTTTACGATAATCGCACTGTGGTATTTGCTTAAATTAACATCCCTTCAGAGTGACAATTGCAATTAAATCAAGTAACACCACTCCATTAACTTATACAAATTTTTATATTTTTAATTTAAATTTCAATGCATAAACTTTACTTTTTATTACCAGGATTAGGTGGTAAATTTGCCTGTGGTGGTCTGTGGGCAGAATTAAAAACCATCAAGCTGGTGCAAGAAATTTGTCCAGCAACTATTGTTACCTATAAACAGCGGGAACCAAACACACTTTTTTTAGATGATATCTTAGCTCAAGGAAATCTAGGCCGAGTCATTTTTGTGATTAGTTGGGGCTTTGATATTCCAAAATTGGCGAAAAAATTGCAGGGTTATCGAGTAATTTACCACGCCCACAGCACTGGCTATGGTTTTAATTTACCCACTGCTTTGCCCATTGTTTGCATTAGTCGTAACACCATGGGTTATTGGGGGCAACGATCGCCCCATTCCTTGTTGTATTATTTGCCCAACCATATTTCTGAAGACTTTAGTGATTTGGGACTAACTCGGGACACTGATGTATTAGTGCAAGCCCGCAAATCGTCCCACTATTTATTAAAACAATTAATTCCTGCTTTACAAAGTCAATGTAATGTAAAAGTAATCGACAGTTACGTCGAAGATTTAACAGGAATGTTTAACCGAGCAAAAGTGTATCTTTACGATTCGGCAGAATATTGGGCCCAACAGGGAGTAAGTGAAGGTTTTGGCCTACAACCAATGGAAGCCATGGCCTGTGGCTGTCATGTTTTTTCCAGCGTTAACGGGGGACTGTCCGACTATCTAGACCCTGGGTTTAATTGTGAAAAAATTGCTGGCTATGCCCTAGATTATGATTGCCAAAGAATTTTAGGTGTGGTGAACGGTTCTAGGCAATGGCGTAGGGTAGATCCTCGTTTGTTAGCGGAGTATCGCCGGGAAAATATTTTGGAACGATTAAGAATAATTTTATTGGATATTAACGAATTTTTTGATTGTGATCCTAGTTTTAGTCAGACTATTGAACCCTTGACCCAGAGGAGAGTTACCTGGCTGAAATTCAAAAGTTTATTGACAAAAGTAAAAAATAAATTTAAGCCAAACTAAAACTTGATTGTAATAATTTTGGTAATTCTCCATGACTAATATTTCTTACCGAGAAAATTTACGGCAACTTTGTCAGCAAGCGGGTTATCTTTCCCTTCCTAAACTGGCAGAAGCGGCAGACATTTCTACCTGGTATCTTTCCCGTTTAGAGTGGGGTCTGATAGCCCAAATTCCCCTGGGCATTATGGTCAAATTGGCGATCGCCTTGGGTTTGACCCTAGAGGAACTGTGGCAGCAGTTGGGGGAAGCCATGCCCTTACCGGAACCTCAAACCAATCAGCCCTCGGCAGATGAAATTTTGTCTCTAAAGCGAACCATTGAAGCTTTAGAAACTGAATATGCCAGACTACAACAGCAATTGAATAACCAATCCCAGCAACTAGAAAGTCAATGGCAACAGCAAGCCCTGGAAATTCTTGAACCCTGGTTACTGCAATGGCCTACCGCCGCCGCCGCCGCTCAACAAAATCCCCAATGGCCAGCCCAAAAGCTTTTGCCCCTCACTAAACCCATAGCCACCCTACTGCAACAATGGCAAGTAGAGGCAATCGCCGCTCTGGGGGAAATGGTACCCTACGATCCCCAGTGCCATGAATTTATTGGTCCGGGGCCAGGGCCAGAAATCGGGACAATGGTGGTGGTGCGTTACGTGGGTTATCGTCGCAACGACGCTTTACTATATCGAGCCAAAGTTGGTTATGCAGGGGATGGCTGAGGGGCTGACATTGCCGTGGCGGACTCGGCTTTTCGACGGGGAATTTCCACTGTTAAAAAATCCCTGGCCAAACGAGTATTGGGAAAAATGGCTTGGGCTTCCGCTAGTAAATTTTCCAATTGCAAGGGATTGCCGGGGGCATAGCGGGGACTAAAGTGGGTCATGATCAACTGATTGACATTGGCCAATAAAGCCACCTGGGCCGCCATGGTGGAAGTGGAATGGAGCCGGTCAAAGGCTAATTGGGCGTCTTGATGGGCAAAAGTAGCCTCATGCACCAACAAATCTGCATCCTGGGCCAAGGCGATCGCCCCTTCACAGAAAACCGTATCAGTACAGTAAACAAATTTCCGACCCGGTTCCGGCGGTTCACAAAGCTCCTGACCACGAATGCGGCGGCCGTCCTCCAGGGTGACGGTTTTCCCTTGTTTTAACTGACCGTAAATGGGACCAAAGGGAATGCCCAAAGCCTCCGCTTGCTCCACATTAAATCTTCCCGGCCGTTGTTTTTCCTCCACCCGGTAACCATAGGCAGGAATGCGATGTTTTAATAGGCCGCAGTGGACTTGGAAGTCCTTATCTTCGTAAATTAGCCCATTTTTCCGGATAGTATGGACTTTGAGGCGTTTGCCCAGATGGGTGCTAGAAAAACGGCAACAGGCTTCTAAATAATCCCCTAAGCCCTCCGGCCCGTAAAGTTCAATCCCTTGCCCCGAACCAGCTAAACCGGAGCTTGCCAATAAGCCCATGAGCCCAAAAATATGGTCCCCGTGGAGATGGGTAATGAAAATGCGGGTTAATTGGGAAATTTTGACTTCACTGCGCAAAAACTGGTGTTGGGTGCCTTCTCCGCAATCAAATAACCACAATTCAGCCCTTTGGGGTAAACGGAGGGCAATGCTGGAAACATTGCGGTTGCGGGTGGGAACGCCAGAGCTGGTACCAAGAAAAGTAATTTCCACAGAAAAAGTGCTTACAAAGAAAGTTTGGGGCTAAGAACCATTCTAGGCGGTGCCATACCCCTACCAATTAAAAGCTAGCCACCCCCCACAATGGTAACCACTTCTAGGCGATCATCCTACAGAAGATTGATAAATTCATCCACACTTAAATCAATTTCCCGCAAAATCCCTCGCAAGGTTCCTTTGGCCAAGACAGGATGATCGGGCACGACAATTTGGGCAAAGGGGTCATCCCTTCTCAGAATTATGTGGCTACTTTATCGTCGTTTTAGATAAAATCCGATTTTCTCCAAAGCTTTTACACAGGCTTTACCCGAGACGCTGGGAAGCTTACTCATAGAACAACAAGAAAGGTCTCAAATGTTTCTTCTGGTATGGGCAAACCATCTTCTTCTAGGGCTGAAATATAGCCAGAAATAGCCTCTTTAATGTTTTTTAAAGCAATTTCTTTCGTTTCTCCCTGGCTGATACAGCCTTTTAAACTAGGACATTCAGCGATCCAATAGTTATCTTCATCTTTATAGGTAATAACTTGTCTCATAAAGTTTTCTCAGATTAAAAACCTAGGATTGTCCAAAGGAATCTTGCCAAAGTTTCTTGGATAACGATTACTAAAACTATCAGTAACTTTGCTTGAGTTTTATGGAAGCTTTAGCCACCCCCCACAATGGTAACCACTTCTAGGCGATCGCCGTTTTGCAGTTGGGTTTCGGGCCAAAACTGTCGATGGAGAATTTCACCGTTATATTCCACTGCAATTAAACGGAGGTTAAACCCTTGATTTTGCAGAAAATCAGGCAATGTGACCGGGCTAGAAGCCATTTGGCGATCGCCGTTGACGAGGAGGGTAATGGGATCAGAAGTCATCGAAAATTGCTTTAAAAACTAGTCATCAAAAGGAAAAGGGCCGTTAATCACTTCATGCCAGGGCAAGCCGAGGGAACCGAGTTTTTCCAGAAACGGATCGGGGTCCATTTCTTCCACATTGAAAACCCCAGCTTGTTTCCATTTGCCCTGTACCATCATCAGTCCCCCTAGGGCGGCGGGCACCCCAGTGGTATAGGAAATGGCTTGGGAGCCAACTTCGGTAAAGCAGGCGGCATGGTCACAATTGTTATAGATGTAATAGGTTTTGGTTTGACCATCCTTAACCCCCTTGATATAACAACCAATGGAGGTTTGACCAGAATAATTTTCTGCCAGGGAAGCCGGTTCCGGTAACACAGCCTTCAGGAACTGCAACGGTACGATTTTTTGCCCCTGGTATTCCACTTCATCAATGCGGGTCATGCCCACCGCCTCCAGCACCCGCAAATGGGTAATGTAAGCTTCTGAAAAAGTCATCCAAAAGCGGGCCCTTTTCAGGGTGGGAATATTTTTCACCAGGGATTCCAACTCCTCGTGGTAGAGCAAATAGGAAGGGCGATCGCCAATGTGGGGATAGTTAATATCCCGGTGCACAGAAAGGGGATCAATTTCCTGCCAAACGCCATCTTCGTAATAACGACCCTTTTGGGTAATTTCCCGAATGTTAATCTCCGGGTTGAAATTGGTGGCAAAGGCCTGGCCATGGCTACCTGCATTACAATCCACAATATCGAGGTAATGGATTTCATCAAAATGGTGCTTGAGGGCATAGGCGGTAAAAATCCCCGTTACCCCTGGGTCAAAACCACAGCCCAACAGGGCCATTAACCCCGCTTCCTTGAATTGGTCTTGGTAAGCCCACTGCCAACTATATTCAAACTTGGCCACGTCCGGGGGCTCATAGTTAGCAGTGTCGAGGTAATCCACCCCCGCTTCCAGGCAAGCATCCATCAGCACCAAATCTTGGTAAGGCAAGGCCACGTTAATGAGCAAATCCGCCCCAAAGTCCCGCAGGAGTTGCACCGTGTCACCAACCTCAAAAGCATCCAGTGCGGCAGTTTTAACCTTCGGGGAGCCAATGTGGGCCGCAATTTGGTCACATTTAGCCACCGTGCGACTGGCCAAAAGAATGTTGGTAAAATCCTCCAGGGCCGCACATTTATGGGCCACCACACTGCCCACACCTCCGGCGCCCACAATCATCACTTTTGCCATGGTTAAACCCTCCAGTGCCCCAAATGTTGTCCGACAAAATCTTAACAGTTAAACAAATCCATGTTCAGCCAAATAACTGGCGATCGCCTTGATAATTTCCGTGGGGTTGGCCAGGTGGGGAAAATGACCAGGGGTATCAATCCAATAAAGCTCACTGTTTTTCATGGTCCGGTAAAGATAGGCCCCCACTGTGGCTGGGACAAATATGTCTTCCTGGGGTTGCACAATCAAAGTGGGTAGTTCCACTTGAGCCACTTCCCGACGGTAATCGGACATGATGATGAGGCTAAACACCACCAGGCCAATGTCAGGACGCAGTTGCAGAAGACAATGGGAAAATTCTTCCACCAATTCCGGCTTGTTGGGATCATTAACCGCCGCGGGAGCATAGGTGCGAATCCACTCGGCATAGTTATGACTCATTTCATTGAGGATTGTGGCAATTTTTTCCTGGCTAAAACCGCCCTTGTAATTCCCATCGTCCCGATAGCGGGGAGAACCGCAGATGAAAACCATGCCCTTAAATAAATCCGGATCTCGCAAACTGGCCAGGGCCCCGATCATGCAACTAGCGGAGTGGGCAATTAAAATCCCCCGACGCACCCCAACCAGGTGGGTTATCTCCATCAAATCATCGGCATAATCATTGAGGGAATTGTAATTCTGAATGTCAAAATTTTTACTGTTAGAAGGTTTGCTACCGGGAAAGTCAAATAAAACAATGCGATAATTTTCTTCGAAGGCCGGATAGATAAATCGCCAGGCGTTTTGTTCGCTGCCAAAACCATGGGCAAAAACTAAAGTTTCCTCGGAGTTAACATTGCCTAACACCTGGATGTTGTATTTTTCCATGCTGAAGTTTTCCGGTTCATCGCACTCGACTATCCTATTCTATCGATCATATCCATGGAACTTTACCTTATTCGCCACGGCATTGCCCAGGAACAGTCCCCCACTATCCCCGACGGCGATCGCCAGTTGACTAAAAAAGGTAAAGACAAAACCCAACGGGTGGCCCAGCGCCTCCAGGCGATCGGAGTGGAATTTGACCTCATTATCACCAGTCCTTTAGTACGAGCCCAACAAACAGCCCAGATCCTGATGGACCAGGGCCTTGCCCCCCAACTGGAAAGTTTTTCCCCCCTCGCCCCTGGAGAAGACATTCCCCAAGGCATAGCCCATTTAACCGCAGAATATCGTCACCGCAGTCACCGTTGCCTTGCCCTAGTGGGCCATCAACCGGATTTAGCTAACTGGGCCGAATATCTCATTTTTGGTAGCCCCCAAGGCAAATTAATTGTTAAAAAAGCTGGCATTATTGGTTTAACGTTGCCCTCTTGGGACTGTCCACCAGGTGAGGGGCAACTGTTTTTACTCACTCCTCCCCGTTGGCTGGTCTAAATCTAGCCCACAGTGGATCGGAGCTTGCCGGGCCAGTAACGGGCTCAATCCAGGAGTAGGAGTAAATTTCCAGAATTCCTTCAGATTCCTTAATATGGATATGGGGGCAGGCTGGCCCAGGCCGGCAAAATTTTTTCTCAATCCGAATCTAAGCAACAACAGTAGTGGCATTGTCCGTTATAGGTGAACTGTATGATGACTGATAGCGAAGTGTTTAAAGAAGGCCTAGCCGGAGTCCCCGCTGCTAAATCTAGGGTGAGCCACGTGGATGGCACCGACGGTATTTTGGAATACCGGGGCATTCGCATCGAAGAATTAGCCAAATCCAGTAGTTTCATTGAAGTAGCCTATCTGCTCATCTGGGGCAAATTGCCTACCCAGGGGGAGTTAGAGGAATTCGAGTACGAAATTCGTACCCATCGACGCATTAAGTACCACATCCGGGACATGATGAAATGCTTTCCCGAAACAGGGCACCCCATGGATGCTCTACAAACTTCAGCGGCGGCCTTGGGATTGTTCTCTGCTCGACGGGCCTTGGACGACCCCAACTATATCCGGGCAGCAGTAGTACGTCTGTTGGCCAAAATCCCCACCATGGTGGCAGCTTTCCATATGATCCGGGAAGGTAATGATCCAATTCAGCCCAACGATAAATTGGACTACGCTTCCAACTTCCTTTATATGCTGACGGAGAAGGAGCCCGATCCTTTTGCCGCCAAGGTGTTTGACGTGTGTTTGACCCTCCATGCGGAGCACACCATGAATGCCTCCACTTTTTCGGCCCGGGTGACGGCTTCCACTCTGACGGATCCCTATGCTGTCATTGCTTCGGCGGTGGGGACATTGGCGGGGCCTCTCCACGGAGGAGCTAACGAGGAAGTGCTGAATATGCTCGAAGAAATTGGTTCGGTGGAAAATGTCCGGCCCTATGTGGAAAAATGCCTGGCCAATAAACAGCGCATCATGGGCTTTGGGCACCGGGTCTATAAAGTCAAGGACCCCCGGGCAATTATTTTGCAGGATTTGGCCGAGCAGTTATTCGCCAAAATGGGCCACGACGAATATTACGAAATAGCGGTGGAGTTAGAAAAAGTTGTGGAAGAATACGTCGGCCAAAAAGGCATTTACCCCAATGTGGACTTCTACTCCGGTTTGGTTTACCGCAAGCTAGACATTCCTTCTGACCTGTTTACGCCCCTATTTGCGATCGCCAGGGTGGCGGGGTGGTTGGCCCATTGGAAGGAACAATTATCCGTCAATAAAATCTACCGTCCTACCCAAATTTACATCGGCGACCATAACTTATCTTATGTTCCCATGACAGAACGGGTGGTTTCCGTGGCCCGCAATGAAGACCCCAATGCGATTATTTAAACTGAGCTTAATCTTGTTTAACTAAATCGACTCAATTCCAGTTCCCTTGCTGGAGTTGAAATCCTTTGTCTGACTAGCCTTAGCCGTTTTTTGCTGTTGTTTACCCCAGGGATGTTTTGATTATGCAACTAACCCAGCGTGTTAGCCAAGTTGTGCCTTCCATCACCCTTGAAATCACGGCAAAGGCCAAGGCAATGCGGGCCGAGGGTATTGATGTGCTGAGCTTCACCGCTGGGGAACCGGATTTTGCCACTCCTCCCCACATTGTGGAAGCGGCCAAGTTGGCCCTGGATGAGGGAAAAACCCGCTATGGCCCCGCCGCTGGGGAACCGGCCCTCCGTCAGGCGATCGCCAAAAAGTTACGGGAAAAGAATAACTTGCTCTATGAAGCGGCCAACGTTTTAGTTACCAATGGCGGTAAACATTCCCTGTTTAACTTGATGCTGGCCATGATTGAGCAGGGGGATGAGGTCATTATTCCCGCTCCCTATTGGCTCAGCTATCCAGAAATGGTGCGCCTAGCGGAGGGAACTCCAGTCATTGTCAACACCACAGCGGCAACGGATTATAAAATCACCCCGGAACAACTGCGCCAGGCCATCACCCCGAAAAGCAAGCTTTTTGTGCTTAATTCCCCCTCCAATCCCACCGGGGCAGTCTATACCCCTGGGGAAATTAGGGCTTTGGCAGAAGTAATTTTAGAGTACGACCATTTGTATGTAGTATCCGATGAGATCTATGAGCGCATCCTCTACGACGGCACGGAGCACCTCAGCATTGGGGCGGTCAACGACGAAATTTTCCGGCGCACCATCATCAGCAATGGTTTTGCCAAAAGTTATTCCATGACCGGTTGGCGGGTGGGTTACTTGGCGGGGGAATTACCCTTGATCAAGGCCTGTAGCACCATCCAGGGCCATAGCACCTCCAACGTTTGTACCTTTGCTCAGTACGGGGCGATCGCCGCTCTGGAAAATCCCCAAACCTGTGTGGAAACCATGGTCAAGGCTTTTACGGCAAGAAGACAGGTGATGGTGGAGGGGATTAATCAAATTAAGGGGCTGAGTTGTCCCAACCCCAAAGGGGCATTTTATGTTTTTGTAGACATTGCCAAAACAGGGCTTAATTCCCTGGAGTTCAGTGCCCAGTTGTTGGAATCTCAGCAGGTGGCGGTGATCCCTGGAGTTGCCTTTGGAGCCGATGACTGCGTGCGTTTTTCCTATGCTACTGATATGGACACCATTAAACGGGGTTTGGCTAAATTGGGAGAATTTGTCAGCACCTTGGTGTGATTGCCCCCAAAATTTTGCTGGTTAAAGATATTTACCCATGGCCAAGAGTTCTTTCAATCGGTAACAGTCCACCAGCTCAGGGCATATTTTTCTGGTCGAGCCATGGCTCCACCGCCTTGGTGTTTGACTTGAATGGTGTAATTGCCAGTGGTAGCAATGGGACAAAGAAAATGTTCCACATTATCGACTTTGCTTTGGGATGCACAAACCACCGAGCCATTATCGTCTTGGGAAACCATTAATAAGTCTAGGTTGCTTAAGGGCAGGCCCTGAAAACTTTCCCCCAGGTCGTATTGTTGATTACCATTGGTATCCAATAATTGCACTGGTCTTTCCCACACGAGGGTGGCGCTAGCAAACTCTCCTCCTTTAAGGGGTTGGGATAGGTCGTAACTAATGATTTGACCCGGTTGAATTTCTCCATAATCCCAGGCGATCGCCGGGAGATAATTTTCCCCAGCCCCATAGGCTCCAGACTGGAATTGTTCTAGGGCTCGGCGGGCGTTGAGTTGACCAGCCCCCATTTCCAAATCCAACGGCAGGGTAGGATCTCGGTAGGCTTCCGTGGCCAGCCAATCGCGGTTTTTGCTGCTGTAGAGGTTATAATCCGTGCCCAAAGCAGCGTTGCGAATTTTTACCGCTGAATTGAGTAATACGGCTTTCATCACCATGGGTCTGCGGGCATCTAAATTCCAGCGGCTACCATTGGGATTAGTTAATAACTGGAGATCGCCAAATTCTTGTAACAAAGCAACAGTTCCGGTTACCAAAGGAGCGGCAAAACTACTACCACTGACCCATTCCACCCGACCGTTGATGTCATATAAATAAAAATCACTACCCGGAGCCACTAAGCTCACCCCCCGGCGCCCCCCCTGATTGATTTCCCGTTCCACTATTCTTTTGCCCATGCCTTCCGGTTCCCGACTTAAATTCGTAAAGGCCATGCGGTCATAACGGCCTTGGCGATCGGGGGATTGGACAGTATAGGCGACGGTAATACCGTTGTAGTTATCCGTGGGAATGGCGATGCCCCCTGTACCTTGATTGCCCGCTACCACAAAGAGCAAATTCTGTTGTTGGGTCAGCCAGTCTAAACACAAAGTTAACAGCGCATTGCCATCCAACTGAGGATTTCCTCTGGTGTCCCGTTCCAACGACTCCCCATAGCTCAAATTGACTGCCCGGAGATTGCCCCCATCTTGGCGACTAACAAATTGTCCGGCCAAGCATTGCTGGGGTTGTAGATTTTCGGCTAGCGGCCCCATAGCAGTGGCATAAAGCCGAGCCTCCGGTGCCACTCCAGGAAAACGTTTATCCTGGCTAACCATGGCCTGGGCTACCATACCGGCGTGACTATCAAAAAAACGATTGCGGGGGGAAATTTGATTGAGGTGAAATACCCCCACCAAAGTATAGGGAGGCTTCCAACTGCCCAACTTATCCCAAAGATATTGCACTGGCCGACCCATTTCCATCTGGCCAATGGCTATCTTACGACCAGTTAGACCATGGGGATACTGATTTAAAGACTCACTTTCAATGCCCTTTTCGGTGAGATAACTAGGGTAAACCTCATTGGCACAGACAGAGCTAGCCAACAGCATTCCCTGGCAAAGGATTGCAAAATGAAGCGCAAATATTTTCCTAATTGGCCGAGTTTGGTTCAATCGATGACTGCAATTATGTTGGAGCAAAGTTTCCTGCCATTGGGTCAAAGTAATATTCGCAATTAGCGGGAAAATTTTAACCAAGAAAAGATTTGCTCCGTGGTTAGTTGTAAATCTAAACCAGACAGCACAGGTAAAATTTCTTGGCCATTATTAATCTCTGGATCATCGCTCAGATAACACTGGGGTGCTTGCTGGGATAGAAGAACTAGAATGGATCGTTCTTCCGGATTAATCAGCCAGCCCAACTCACTACCCTGCTCTAAACAATAGAGAATATTTTTCATCACCTTGGCTAAACTTTGTTGGGGAGAAAGGATTTCAATCACCCAATCCGGTGCAAAACTAATTGCTTGATCTTCTAGCTCTCCGGAATCATTAATCGGCAGACGCTCCCAACCTAAAACTACAATATCCGGCACTATTGATCTTTCAGTCAAATTACACCGTAGTTCAGTGAAAGCCAAAACACTTTTGTTACTTTCTCCTGCTAAATCGATCATGCTAGCTAGTTTTAGTTGCAGTCGGCTATGGAAGGTCTTAGGCATTGGTTTTTGCGCAATTGTTCCGTTTACGTATTCCCAAGCTGGCGAGTCATCGATATAGGGCAATGCCAAAAAGTCGGCTATGGTTAGGGTTGGGTTGGGGCTAGAAGCAAGCATAGTTACTTTCTCCAAGGGGTTAGCAATGGTTACGCTATTGTAGTCAGACTATTGAAAAAAACATTGATTGAGGTACTGGAATAACAACAAAAAAGGCAGGAGAAAAGTAATTGCCAAAATTTTCCCTGCCATATTCTTGATGATTCTGTCACTGGTCTTCTTCCAGTTAGTTAGAGTTTGGCTCCACAACCGGAACAGAAGCGATGGGTGATGAAATTTTGGGTCTGGCAATGGTTGCACTCCACCATCTGGGGACCATTGTCTCGCACTGGTACTTCCGGTAAGCCTAGCATTTGGGCATTACTCATGCCGGGGGCAATCATGGGGTAACAGTTTTCATCTTTTTTGACTACCACATCCATTACCACAGGGCCATTGTGGGCTAGCATTTCGGCGATCGCCGGGGCCAAATCTTCCCGCTTACGCACGGTAATCCCCTTGATGCCATAGGCTTCACAGAGGAGATTAATATCTGGCATCCCCTGGGACATATTAGAAGCAGAATAGCGCTCTTCATAGAAGGTTTGTTGCCACTGACGCACCATTCCCTGCCAACCGTTATTGAGAATAATAGTTTTAACCTGGATGTCGTACTGGGCTAAGGTCCCTAGCTCCTGGAGATTCATTTGGAAACTGGCATCCCCACTGATGCAAATGACGGCTTCCTCCCCCACTCCCACTTTGGCTCCCATGGCGGCCGGTAAGCCGAAGCCCATGGTGCCCAAACCAGCACTGGAAATCCACCGCCGGGGCCCATTGTTCAAAAACTGGGCTGCCCACATTTGGTGCTGTCCCACATCGGTGGTGTAGTAGGCATCGGGGGCCTGACGACCAATTTCATGTACTACCTCCTGGGGCGCAATGGTGTCTTCATAGTGGGGCACCTGGAGAGGATAATCAATACGCCAATGATCAATACGGTTTAACCATTCCTGGGTGGCATGGGGACGGCTGGGGTAATCCAATTCCCGGGCCCGCTGTAAAAGTTGTTCCAACACATGGCGTACATCCCCGACAATGGGCACATCGGGAGCCTTGTTTTTCCCCACTTCTGCCGGGTCGATGTCGATGTGAATTACCTTGGCTCGGCTAGCAAATTCGTCTAGTTTGCCAGTCACCCGGTCGTCAAAACGAGCCCCCACCGCAATTAAAAGATCACATTCACTAACAGCAAAGTTGGCATAGGCAGTGCCGTGCATACCCAACATCCCCACCGAAAGGGGGTGGTTTTCGTCAAAAGCCCCAATCCCCATCAGGGTGGTCGTTACCGGCAATTGGAATCTTTCAGCAAATTCCTGCACTTGGGCATGGGCATTGGCGGCGATCGCCCCTCCTCCCACGTAGAGCAAGGGATTTTTGGCCTGTTCTAACAACTGCAACGCCGCATTAATCTGCCGGGGATTACCTTTAACTGTGGGACGATAACCGGGCAAATTAACATCCCCTGGCTCAAGGGGAATATATTCACATTCTTCCAAACCCACATCCTTGGGAATATCGATTAAAACTGGCCCGGGGCGGCCGGTGCTAGCCAGATGGAAAGCTTCAGTAACAATGCGGGCCATATCCGCCGCACTACGCACTACATAGGAATGTTTGACAATGGGCAGGGTGATGCCAAAAATATCAATTTCCTGGAAGGCATCACTACCAATCATGGCACGACCCACCTGGCCGGTAATGACCACCATGGGCACCGAGTCCAAATGGGCATTGGCAATGCCGGTCACCAAGTTAGTTGCCCCTGGTCCAGAGGTACCAAAACAAACCCCCACCTTACCCGTGGCCCTGGCATACCCGTCGGCGGCATGGGACGCTCCCTGTTCATGGCGCACCAGAATATGCTCAACTTCCCCCGCCGCTTCAAAACGGTACAACTCATCATAGATGGGTAAAATTGCCCCACCAGGATAACCAAAAATATGTTTGACCCCGTGGCGTTTCAGGCTATCCATCAGGATGTAAGCCCCGGTCTGCCGTTGGCTAGGAACAGTTTTCAGGAAATTTGTTTTGGGATTAGGAATTGATGCAACCACAGGACAAAGCGCTTTAGGAAGCGTAGGCTAAGTCATTTAATTTTAACCCAATCGGCGATGGGCTCCCTATGGCAAAGGAGGGAAAGTTAACAGGACTTAAATTTCTTGCCAGAACTAAAGTAAATTTAAACCATATTGCAGCCCGGGCTTGGCTCCCAATGGACAAAAATGGGATGGGTGCCAAACAAAATTATAAAGGCCTTTTTTGATGGGCATCTCAGTCCATAAACTTTCTTGCTTTTAATTAAGTTGCTTGTAATCCAGTCAACAGTCACTGATGGCAGGGTTTCAAAGCATCGTTTCAGTCAGTGCGGAGATGTAAATCCCGCTGGGGATAGGGAATTTCAATGTCGAGTTCCTTGAACTTTTGCCAAATTCTACAACGGAGCTCGCTGGAAACCTTCTTCCTACTTACGGGATTATCAAGCCAAAACTTGATTTCAAAATTCATACTGGAGTCGGCAAAATCTAACAAAAAAGCGGCGGGCTTAGGTTGGGGAAGAATATCAGGATTATCTGTGGCTAAATCTAGTAATAAATCAATGACTTGACGAGGATTTGCTTTATAACTAGCCCCCACTATCACACTACAATAAACAAGGTGATTTCTACCAGTATAAGTATTAACTTCTTCTGTAAAAAAGACTTGATTGGGAATAATTCGATCAGTATTATCTCGAATAATGTTAACCGTGGCAGCCCGTAGCCCTAATCGTTCCACCCGACTCATCTCTCCTCCTACATTAATCACATCTCCTGGTTTTAAAGCCCCTTCCATCAATAACCAGACTCCACTGACAAAATTACTGATTACTTCTTTTAGACCAAAGCCAATTCCAACAGATAGCCCCCCTGTAACTGTGGCAAAAATAGCTGGATTAATGCCCACATAGCCTAAAATACCAAAAAGACCAAAGCCAATTAAACCGTAATTAATTAACACTGAAACTGCCCGAATAAAACCAGGATCAAATTGGCTGCCATTGGAGATTAAATAAATAATTATTTTACAAATTAAGGAGGAAAGTATCACCCAGAGATAAACCCCAAAGGTGATCAATAAAATACTCCTAATGGTGACAGGGGTTTGAAAGGCATCAAAAAATGGAGTGCTGACCAAAGGAAGATAATCTTCTACTAAATTAATTGTGCTAGCTACAAAGAAATAAAAGAGTATTGGACGGAATAAATGGGAGCGATAATATTCAATTTCTTGAATGGGAAAACAAAAGCTAGCAAAAAAAATAACAGCCCGATAAAATATAAATATTAATGTTAAGATAATAGCGTGATCAATTAGTCCATCATAATAGCTATGTTGTCGATAAATAGTATGAACAAATAATAACAGTAAAAATAGAAGCGATGGTAATAGAAAAAAATGCCCAGCCCATAGCAAGCAATCAAGGGGCGATCGCCGGGGAGAATAATTTAAAAAAAATTGGGCACTGTGATACTTTTTTCTTAACCACCACCAGATGATTTTAGCCGTGGCATAGGCGGTAATCATAGCTCCCAAGATTAAGACCAATTGTCCCTGCACCAAAGGCCGTTGCCCCATATGCCAAAAACTGAAGAAAACTGACTCTAAAGGGGAAAAGTCAAGGTCACTGATGCTTTGATTCATGGTCTGCTTGCTCACCAAAATATTGATTGGTTTGTTCCGTAATTTCCTGGGCCGCTGCTTGGGAAGTAATTGCCCCAGAAAGGACACTGGTGTAAAATCTTTCGCCAATATCTAGCATAAATTCTATTTTATCGATTTCTTTCATGCTATAAGAAGTAGCGGTTAAGGATTGTTTTTTTAATTGCGCTTGGATGGTAAAAAGACTAGATGGTATTTGCACATGAACATTAACTGGAATGGCAGATCTAGACTCTAAAATCCATTGTTGCTGCTGTTCAGTATTGGTAAAAAAAGTAGCAGCTTTTAGGGCTAAACCGCGCTGTTCGTCATTGCTTGTTGGATTTAAAACAAAAGAAAAACCAGTTAATGCTGGCGAAGAAGGGGCTCCCGGTAGACCGGGCAGGGGAGCAATGCCCAAATTTTCCAGACCTACACTGGCAATTAGTTCTGGGATAGCCAAACTCCAACAGGTAATGTAGGCTAATCTCCCTTCGCTAAAAGCCCGATTAGTAGCTAAGGAAGTGGGAATAAAAACAACGTTTGGTTCATTTTTGATGGTAATTAGAAATTCCATCCACTTACTCCAAGCCCCCTGGTTTAAAATCACTTCTCCTTCTTGATTAAAAACTTTGCCACCAAAGGCTCCTAGTCCCCATAAAGTATCACTAAAATTTGAAGTAATGCCAAAGGAATAGCCCTGACGAGAAAGGCTAACTATTTCATCTAAATTAGTGGGAACTTGTTTAACTTTTTTCTTGTTATAACAAAGGGTTTGGGTGCCTAAAGTAACGGGAATTGCATACAACTTTCCTCCATATTCCATCTGGCTGAGGGCATCCTGACGAAAATTATCCAGCGCAATCTCATTGTAAGGAATTGGAAACAGAGCATTGCGTTCCATTAATCGCCCTAAATACAGATTTTTAGTCAAAACTAAATCAGGGCCAAAACCGTGGTCAATATCGTGCAGGTAGGGTTCTAAAAGGTCGTCACTGGCAACAAATTTATAATTGACTTTAACGTTAGGATAAGCTTTTTTAAATTCATCCACCATGCCCGCTAAATATTGATGATAGCGTTCTACTTGGGACTCATGTAGGTAAGCAGAATCTAGAGCGAACCAAATGAGTAAAGTACCTTTATCAGGATTAATATTTCCACTGGGAACTGATTCTTGAAAATTTCTCAGAAATACTGGGTAGCTAGTAATGTCCGTTCCACAGCCGCCAGCTAAAAAAGATATTGCTGTAAACAGAACTATCCCCATTGCCCCAGGGAAATTTAAAAAGGGAAAAAATCTGTCCCACCAGGGTTGATTAACCTTAGGCATTAACTTTGATCTCGCTGTTCAGATCACCCTGTCCTTGCTCGGCGATCGCCAATATTTCTCGCTCAAAAGCTACCTGGGCCCGGTTAGTTCTTCCTCCTAAATAGATCTCTCCTTGACCATCCCTCTGGACACTCAATAACCATACTTGGGAATGGGAAACATAACTCATCATTACCCCCAGCATCAATAAACCAAAGCCAAGATAAACAAAGGGAATGCCCGGATCAGCTTTAATTTGCAAACCAGTACTACCCACTAATTCTTTAATTGTTATATTGACTCCGTTAATTTCCACTGTAGAACCAGCCCGCACCGCATCGGTTAAATTTCCCGCTTGGTCATAAATGATCATCGTACCTTGGAGGTCTTTAACTAATAGGGCTGCACCTTCGCTAAAGTCGGTTTTAGTGGGAATGTAAGCTCCCCACAACTGGCCACCATTGGCGGTTTGTAAAGGGGCCATGGGAAGTTGCAACACAGGACTATTGTTGAGCTGCACTTTCACCCCGGCAATGCCCCAATTGGTTTGATAAAAAGTAACTCCCTGATGACGTAAAGGGTGATTAACGGAGATGGTTTGGCGGTCTAATTCTTCTCCCTCACTGCTAACCACAGACAAATCAGAATAGAATTGATCGATGGCCCCATCTTCCGTGTAATCAATCCAAAAACGATTAACTTTGATACCCCAATCTTTAGGGATTTGCTTGTCGGCAAGGGGACCTTTTTCGATAATGTTATTTACTTGAAATGTTTCGCCACTGGGAATCATATGTTGGGCAAAAAATCCTGTTAATGCGCCCCAAATTGCCCCTCCCAGAATAATTAACATGGCGGCATGGACAATGATAGGACCTATTTTTCCCATTAAACCTTTACGGGCGTAAATACTGTCACCTTCTTGGAAAATTTTGTATCCCCTATTCTGGAGTAAATCTTCAATTTTGTTTCTATCTCCATGGGGCAGGGAAAAACTTAGGGCTAGTTTGTTAAACTGCCTTGGTTGGTGATAAAATTGCCAACTGCGGGCCGCTTTTAAAGCAGGAAATTGGCGGTTAAATGTACAAGCAGTTAGGCTAGAACCAAAAAGTATTAGCAAGCCCAAAAACCACCAGGTTCGATAGACCTGATTCAAACCTAGTTGTAAAATTACCTGCCAACTTAAGAATCCAAATAATGCCGGATCTTCAGGATAATTTTGTTGATAAAAACTCAAACTTTCCCCCTGTTCAATTACCGTGCCACTGATACTAAAAACGGCAATCAATAGCAAAAGGGCGATCGCCAGACGGAGATCTGCCAGGGTTTTCAGGCACTGTCGACCTAACTGCTGCAAAAAGTTGGTAGGGGAAGAATTGGCAAGGGTCATGAAAGTGGCGACAGTTTTGAAGATAGCCCTATCATTGTGCCCCGATCGCCGGCTCCATGGCAACGAACCCTAAAGTGGGAGCCACAACCACACCTAGAGTCTATCGTTCTGGGAAATTCTACTCATTGACTAATGGTTAGCCCCGAGAGAATATGGCAGCATGGTCTTGATGGATCTTAAGCAGGCTTTCATCACTTTAGTTTGCCATTAGTTCAACAGCAGGTACGAATAAGTACACAAGAACCTACTGCCATTAGGAACCACATTCCAAACAAGCCAAGTAACCCCCTTATTCCCAGTCCTTCCCTTACAGGCAAGTATTTCCCTGACAGGAGAGTGGGGGAGTTAGTTCGATCTAAAAAATTTTCTTGATCCCCACACAATCAAAAAGGAAAAACCATGGTTAATAGCCAAGTACCGGCCGGTAAATGTCCTGTACTGCACGGAGCAAATACGACCGAGCAGAAAAATAACCTCAATTGGTGGCCCAATGGGTTGAACTTAGACATATTGCACCAGCATGACCAGAAAACAAACCCAATGGACGATGGGTTTAATTACGCGGAAGCCTTTCAGCAACTCGATTTGGCCGCCGTCAAAAAAGATCTACACCATCTGATGACCGATAGCCAGAGTTGGTGGCCCGCCGACTGGGGCCATTATGGCGGGTTGATGATTCGTATGGCCTGGCATGCCGCTGGCACCTATCGCATTGCTGATGGTCGGGGCGGTGCCGCTACTGGTAACCAACGTTTTGCCCCCCTTAATAGCTGGCCTGATAACGTCAATTTGGACAAAGCCCGTCGCCTGCTCTGGCCAATTAAAAAGAAATACGGAAATAAACTTTCCTGGGGAGATTTGATCATTCTGGCCGGCACCATGGCCTATGAGTCTATGGGGCTCAAGGTTTATGGTTTTGCTGGTGGTCGGGAAGACATTTGGCACCCGGAAAAGGACATTTACTGGGGGTCAGAAAAGGAATGGCTTGCTTCCAGTGATCACCGCTATGGCAGTGAAGACCGGGAAAGCTTAGACAATCCCTTGGCCGCCGTACAAATGGGATTAATTTACGTTAACCCTGAGGGGGTGGATGGCCAGCCGGATCCTTTGCGTACAGCCCAGGATGTCCGCACTACCTTTGCCCGCATGGCCATGAATGATGAGGAAACCGTTGCCCTTACCGCCGGGGGCCATACCGTAGGAAAATGCCATGGCAACAGTAAAGCTGAGCTGATGGGGCCAGAACCGGAAGGGGCCGATGTGGCGGAGCAGGGCTTGGGTTGGCATAACCGGAACGGCAAAGGTGTCGGACGGGAGGCCATGACCAGCGGCATTGAAGGAGCGTGGACTACCCACCCGACCCAGTGGGATAACGGTTACTTTTACATGTTGTTTAACCACGAGTGGGAACTGAAGAAAAGTCCTGCCGGGGCTTGGCAATGGGAGCCGGTCAGCATTAAAGAGGAAGATAAACCCGTCGATGTGGAGGATCCAAATGTCCGCCACAATCCCATCATGACTGATGCAGATATGGCCATGATCAAGGACCCCATCTACCGAGAAATTTCGGAGCGTTTCTATCGGGAGCCGGATTATTTTGCGGAGGTATTTGCCAAGGCCTGGTTTAAGTTGACCCATCGGGATCTGGGACCTAAAAGCCGTTACCTTGGCCCCGATGTGCCCCAGGAAGATTTGATTTGGCAAGACCCCATTCCCTCAGTGGACTACAGTCTTTCTGAAGGGGAAATTAAGGAGTTAGAACAACAAATCCTTGCCTCTGGCCTCACCGTTGCCGAATTGGTCTGTACTGCTTGGGATAGCGCCCGTACCTTCCGTAGCTCGGATTATCGGGGAGGAGCCAATGGGGCCCGAATTCGTTTGGAACCTCAAAAGAATTGGCTCGGCAATGAAACCGCTCGATTAGCCAAAGTCTTGACTGTGCTAGAAAATATCCAAGCTAATTTTGCTAAGCCGGTTAGTCTAGCGGATTTAATTGTGCTGGGAGGGGGAGCGGCGATCGCCAAAGCAGCCCTTGATGGGGGGATTGAAGTTAATGTCCCCTTTTCACCCGGT
The DNA here is from genome assembly GCF_014698605.1 of Synechocystis sp. FACHB-383. Classification (NCBI taxonomy): domain Bacteria; kingdom Bacillati; phylum Cyanobacteriota; class Cyanophyceae; order Synechococcales; family Merismopediaceae; genus Synechocystis; species Synechocystis sp. FACHB-383. Next base: position 78,933 of record NZ_JACJTJ010000030.1, read on the forward strand.
CGGGGGGATGCCACCCAAGCCATGACCGATGCCGAATCCTTTGCCCCCCTAGAACCGGTCCACGATGGCTATCGTAACTGGCTCAAACAGGATTATGCTGTGTCACCGGAAGAGTTACTGTTGGAGCGCACCCAACTCATGGGGCTAACGGCACCGGAAATGACTGTTTTAATCGGTGGTATGCGGGTGTTGGGCACCAACCATGGGGGTGCTAGCCATGGTGTCTTCACCGATCGGGTGGGGGTATTGAGTAACGACTTCTTTGTCAATTTGACTGACATGGCCTACCAATGGCGGCCGGCGGGCAACAATCTCTATGAAGTCGGCGATCGCCAAACGGAGGAAGTGAAATGGACTGCCACCAAAGTTGACCTAGTGTTTGGTTCCAACTCAATCCTGCGCTCCTATGCAGAGGTGTATGCCCAGGACGACAATCGGGAAAAATTTGTCCATGATTTTGTGGCCGCCTGGAATAAGGTGATGAATGCTGACCGGTTTGATCTCCCTAGGGACTAGTTGGCAAAATAGAAGAATCACAAAATTCAGGCAACATTTCAGCAATCCATGGCAGATCAATTAATCCGCGCCACCGCCGCCGATGGGGGTATTCGCGCAGTGGGGGTAATTACCACCAACCTGACCGAAGAAGCCCGCCAACGCCATCGACTTTCCTACGTTGCCACCGCTGCTCTCGGCCGCACCATGGCCGCCGGGTTACTGTTGGCTTCCAGCATGAAGCAGGAGAAATCCCGGGTAAATATCCGCATCCGTGGTAATGGTCCCCTGGGGGGTCTGTTGGTGGATGCGGGCTTAGACGGTACAGTGCGGGGTTACGTACAAAATCCCTCGGTGGAACTACCTCCCAATGCCCAAGGTAAGTTGGACGTGGGGGGCGCAGTGGGTCAGGATGGCTTTCTCTATGTGGTACGGGATGTGGGCTTTGGCTATCCCTACTCCAGCACGGTGGAGTTAGTTTCCGGGGAAATTGGTGAGGATGTCACCCATTATTTGGTTACCTCCGAACAGACTCCCTCCGCCCTATTATTGGGAGTTTTTGTGGGCAAGGATGGGGTAACCGCCGCTGGGGGTCTACTGTTACAGGTAATGCCCAAGGCCGCCCGGGACGAAGCCTTAGTTGCCGCTCTGGAATCCCGGCTGGGACACCTGACTGGCTTCACTCCCCTTTTACGTTCGGGCAAATCCCTCAAAGATATCTTTCAAGAATTGTTGGGGGATTTTGGTCTGGCCATTTTGCCGGAAGTGCAACTTTTGCGCTTTGATTGTCGCTGTTCCTTTCCTCGGGTATTGGGCGCTCTAAAAATCCTGGGGCAAGATGAACTAGAAGATATGATCGAAAAGGACAATGGAGCCGAAGCCACCTGCGATTTTTGTGGTGAGGTCTACCAGGCCGATCGCCATCATCTGGCCCAGTTAATTGGGGAAATTCAGCGAGAAAAAGCCGAACAGCTTTAACTAACTGCATCTGCCCAGAAATAGCTAATAAGTGATTAGGGGGAAAGGTAGCAAACAGTTAACGGTTGGCCCTTAACCATTGACGAAACTCCTTCAGGGCCGCCGTCTCCCCGATCGCCAAACTACGTTCAATTAGTAAAGGCACCTGTTCCAGGGACAAAAACGGAAAGGTGGGACTCTGATTCACGGGCTCGTATTGCCTCGACTCTGGATTAAGAACAAATACAGCTAGGCGATCGCCGTCATAACGCCAAATTTCCGGTATGCCTAAATTGCTGTAGATGGGAAACTTATCCAAGGAGCCACTGGTAATATCAATTTCTAAAACTAAATCGGGCGGCGGATCCACTGTGAGGTCAATGTGTTGCTTGCCCCGCACCTGGGGTTCATTTTTTATGTAATAACAGGAATCCGGCTCTACCCCTTGTTTAGTTCGATCAATTTTTAATGTTAATGAGCCAAACTTTTTAAGATTTAAACCTAGTTCATCGGCGATCGCTCGAATGAGGTCATCAATAAAGCGATTGTTGTTTTCGTGAACACCCAAGGGACTCATGATTTCTAAAATTCCACAGTCATACGCAAGTCTTTGCCCTCGTTTTTCTCCTAACTCTTCTAGTAACTGATTGAACGTATTCCAACTAACTGGATTGAGCAAAATCAAATGCTCCGCTTTGGGCTTAGTTAAATTTTCTTGTTGACGAGTTTCTAGATCAACCACCATCTCACTATCTCCCCCCAGGAATTCTATGCTTGTTAAAAAACAATCTTTTTACCCTGATCCTACTCCGGGATGCTTGGTCTGAATAAGTCCGAAGACTTAATTCACCGGCCAAAGATAGAGCAAAATAAACAAAATAATCCAAATAACATCGACAAAATGCCAAAACAAGGCGATCGCCGTCACCCCCTCATGGCCCCCATCAAAATTATGGGGCTGGAGAGAGCGCCAATACATATAAAGCAAAAGGCAAACCCCGGTAAAAACGTGCAGTCCGTGGAAACCAGTCAGCAAGAAGAAAGTTCCTCCCGCTGATCCCGCATCCAGACCAAAGGGCATACCAGCCCACTCCGCCGCCTGACCAAAAAGAAAAACAATACCTAGACTGATGGTGGCTAACCACAATAGGCGAAACAACTTCATTTCTCCCCGATGCAGGGCTTTTTCCGCCAAAATAATCGCCCCGCTACTGGTGACTAGCACCACGGTGTTAATGGCTCCCCTAGTCACATCTAAACCGTCTACTCCAGGGGGAAACCAGGGTTTATTGGTCAGCCGCAGAATGGTGTAGGTAACAAAAAAGCTGAGAAATACCACACTTTCCGACATTAAAAAGACGGGAAAACCAAAGCCTAAATTATCCGGTTCCTGCTCTTCCGTCGGTTCGCTATGGGGGAGATGATTACCTGATTCCATAAAATTTCCTCGTATGCTTGCTCAGTTAACGGGGTCAACGGCGGAAAAAGCCCACCCTAAGTCGTTACTTCCGTGGTCAAATCTGTAGGGCGATCGTAGCCATAGGGTTCCACTGTAATGGTGGGAATAACTTCAAAATTTTCCTCCGGTGGCGGTGAAGGTGTGGTCCACTCCAAACCTAAAGAATTCCAGGGATTATTGCCCACCCGACGACCCTGAAAAGCAGATGCCACCATATTGGCAATGAAGGGCAAAGTGGACATGCCCAGCAAGAACGCTCCTAAACTAGCCACCACATTCCAAGCTGTGTATTCCGGGTCGTAGGAAGAAATGCGCCGTAACATCCCCTGTAGTCCGATGGGATGCATGGGGAAAAAGTTTAGGTTGGCACCAATGAAAGTCAAAGCAAAATGGAGCTTACCCCAGGCTTCGTTATACATACGCCCAGTCATTTTCGGGAACCAGAAGTAAATCGCCCCATAAATGGCCATGGTCACGGTGCCGAAGACAACGTAATGGAAATGCCCCACCACAAAGTAGGTGTTATTAACGTGTAAATCGAAGGGGGCGGAAGCTAACATAATGCCCGTAATGCCAGCAAATAGGAACATCAAAATTCCCCCTAAGCAAAACAACATGGGGGTTTTCAGGCGCAAACTTCCTCGCCACACCGTGGCTGTCCAGGCCAAAACCTTAATGCCGGTGGGCACCGCAATAAGCATGGTGCTAGCCATGAAAAACATTCGCATCCAGTTGGGGGTGGCACTGGTAAACATGTGGTGTACCCAGACGAAGGTGCCTTGGATAGCAATGAGAAAAGAAGAGATGGCGACGGTTTTATAGCCAAAGAGTGGTTTACGGGCAAAAACCGGTAGTATTTCCGAAAATACCCCAAAGGCGGGCAGGGCCATGACGTACACGGCCGGGTGGGAATAGAACCAAAATAAGTGTTGGTAAATAATCGGGTTGCCCTGGTTAAAGGGGTCAAAAAAGGTGGTGCCAAAGGAGAGGTCAAATAGCAACATGATGGCCCCGCCTGTCAACGCTGGCAGACAAAAGAGTTGCAAAATTTGGGCACTTAAAATTGTCCAGACGTAAACAGGCATTTTTAGCAAAGTCAGTCCCGGTGCCCGCAATTTCCAAACGGTGGTGACAAAGTTAACCCCCCCCATGATGGAGGAAACACCGGAAGTGGCTACTGCCAAAAGCCAAAGAAATTCACCATTAATAAAATTGCCCGACGGATTTTGGATGCTCACCGGCGGATAGGACCACCAGCCGGCCTGGGCTGTGCCAGTGGGCAGAAAAAAGCTACTAATCAGTAATACTCCCACCACGGGCATGAGCCAAAAGGCGATCGCATTTAACACTGGAAAAGCTACGTCTTTAGCACCAATCATTAGGGGAATTAAGTAATTGGCTAATCCCACATTGGCGGGAAAAATCCAGAGGAAAATCATCATGGTGCCGTGGAGGGTGAATAGACCGTTGTAGAGGCTACGGTCCACCACGTCCAATTGGGGGGTAAGCAATTCTGCCCGGATAATCATGGCCAATAATCCCGCCACTAAGAAAAAGCAGAAGGACATCAGCAAATATTGAATGCCGATGACTTTATGGTCCGTGCTGAATTTGAGATAGTCGTGCCAGGGGCGTTGAAAGGGAACCGATGCGGTGGGCTGGTGGGTCATGCGCTCTGAGCGGGAAAGGGCAGTGCTTGTTTATTTTTAACAGAAAGCCATGCCGGGGGCACCGATTGTTCCTAAATTCGTTCTGGATTAATGCTCAATTTCCCTAATTTATCCCCCTGGCGATCGCCGTTCTCAATTTATCCATCCCTATTGTCCATAGGCTAATACTTGTCCTGCCGTCAGATTGAGGTCAGGAAATTGGGAAGAGATAATAGGATCATCTCCGCGCAACAGTTGCATTTGATAGTCACCGTCAACCAATTGGCAGATTGTTAGGGTTGGTTGCTTGGGGCGGCCAATGTAACGAGTTCCTCCCAGCCCGCTATGATCAACAATCCAATATTCGGGAATACCCAAAGTGGCATAGTCCTCGACTTTACGGGCATAGTCGTTTTGCCAATTACCACTCACCACTTCTGCGATTAGTCGAATGGAACTCCCCAAGGTAAGAATGGATTGTTCTGGCCACAGGGTTTCCTCAATCAGGGCAGGGCGATCAACAACCATCACATCGGGACGAAAAGCAGTCATAGTCGTACTACTTGGCCGTAAAAGTCCCCTTTGTAGAATAAACCAGGGGAAATTGGCTTTGTCAATTTGGGTGCAGAGTTTGAGGGTGATAAAGGCGGCAATCTCTTCGTGGATTCCTGTCGGTTCCAAGTCAATCAGTTCTCCGTCAATTAATTCATAGCGATTGTCATCCCCATAGTGGAGACAAAACTGCTCGATGTTTAAAAGTGTTTTCTGGAAATCCCTATTGTTCAGAAGGATCATCGGTTATTTCCCCTGGCGATCGCCATTGGTTCACTTAATATAACTTTCCCGATCGCCGTTGGTTTGTTGTAAAAGACGATGGAGTTCAGACCATTGTTGGTTATTAATCAGGGTAATCAGGTTATCCAACTGTTGGCGATAATCTTGCAAGCTTTTGAGCAAAGCCTGTTGGTTATAGGTGGCCATCATGGTGCCCAACTCCGGGTTGCCTCCCCCCACCCGGCTGGTATCCCGAAAGCCCGAACTGGCTAGGTTTTGGGCTAATGTGAGAATATCCGCATTTTTTTCTCCAGCACAGGCTTGGATCAAAGCAGCACTGACCATCACCGGTAGGTGGGAAATCCAGGCCACCGCCTGGTCATGGTCTTCTGGGGTACAAAGGTAAGTTTTTACCCCCAGGGGTTCCAACACTGAACGCAAACAAGCTAATTGAGCAGGGTTGGTATGTTCCGTGGGAGTAAGCACATAAGGAGCATTGACAAACAAATCTTCTTCCGCCCCATCAATGCCCTGGGCCGCTGTGCCCGCCATGGGATGGCCCCCAATAAACCCTGGCCAAAGTTGACTGGCTGGTGCGGCGATCGCCGTTTTGACCGAGGCCACATCGGTGACAATGGCCGTGGGAGCTAGGTGGGGAATAAGCTTCTCCAGGGTGGGCAAAATTAGTTGGATCGGAGTGCAAAGAAAAATCATTTTCGCTGTGTGCAGAAGAGATAAATCTTGCCCCGCTTCATCCACCAATTGCCTTTTTACTGCTTTTTCACAGGTGCTTTGTTGCCGGGATACTCCTATCAGATAATGGCCCTGACGACGCAAATCTCCCGCCAGGGAAGCTCCAATTAAACCTAAACCAACAACACCAATTTTCATTTGCCCAACTAAATTATTTTTAGACAACTCTCCATTCTGCAATCCCATACGAACTGAGTCTATTGTTGGTGCGCTTCCATATAGGCTCTTAGCAACTGATTGATTTGAGTTTGATAACCCCTCCCTTGGGATTTAAACCATTGCAAGACATCACTATCGATGCGGAGTGTGATTTGGGCTTTAGTTTTGGTCGCAGGTAAACCCCGCCGAACTATCGCCTTGGCAAACATTTCTGGGGTAACCTCCGGGCAATCGGACAAATCAATGTCTTCATCTTCCATGGCATCCAACCTTTGCCAATCAGTTTGAGAGTTGCTCGAAGTAAATTTTTTGTTCATATTTCGTTGCTTTTCTAGCGGAAATAATACGGGTGCAGTGCTTTGACTCAACATGGACAACAGCAACAACTCGCCCCTCCAATAAACCAAGTGTGACAAAACGTTGCTCTCCATAATCAGCACGATTATCTTCAACCGTGACAATGTCGCTATTAAACACGGCTGGAACATCGGCAAAATCTATGCCGTGCTTACGAAGATTGGAAAGACGTTTTGCTTCATCCCATTCATAGTCCATAACTAAACGGACACTAAGGTTTCTCAATTGTAGCTACATTTTGTCGTTACGCACATGTAATTGGAAAAATCTTCACTGCTTAAACTCTGCCAAAAACTCCAATAGGGCCAGGGGAGCTACCGGGTTTCCTTGTTCATTCAAAGGGGGGCTATAGCAAGCAAAAATGGTCGGTGACTGGGCTGGCAAACAGGCCAAAATCAAACCACTCACTCCCGACTTGCAAATAAATCCTGTGCGCTGAAAAAACGCTTCCGACATTTCATAAAGTCCTGCTTTGGCCATGGTTCCCTTGACTCTGACAGTGTTCTCCAGTTGTAGCGGCGCTTGGGGACACTGTAATGCCAGGCCAAGCTTGAATAAATCCTTGAGGCAACCACTCAAGCAACAAAGTTGGTTATAGGTTTCCAGAGCTAGGGCCGCATCTTCTACATAGCCTTTTTCCGCCAACAAATGGGCGATCGCCAGATTGCGGGGATTGGGTAGGGCATGGACGGAGGCCAATAGTTCTGGATCAAGCCAAAGTTGACATTGGGCGGTGTGATTTAACCAGGTGAGAAAATTTCTGCACCGTTGATTTGTTGTGGCCCCAGGGATATGACCTGCTAAACAAATGGCGCCACTGTTGACCATGGTATTGCGGGGATAACCCCCATCCTGCTCCAATTGCTCCACGGAATTAAACGGTAAATGGGAAGGGCGATCGCCAACTTTTTGCTGGGCCCACTGCCAACCCCGGTGATGGAGTATGTACAGCCACAGAAAGGGTTTAACCACACTCATCAAACTAAACGTTAGGTCGGTATCCCCTGTTTCGTAAATAATGCCGTGTTGGTCACCAATGTCTAGGGCAAAATTGCCTGGATTAACCAAGCCTAACTGGGGAATGTATTGGGGTAACTTACCGCTGAGGGCTCGGTGCTGGGCCGTTTCCACCCATTCTTGCCACTGGTGCGGTGTAATGGCTCTGTAATTGGCGATCGCCATGGTATTGGGTATAGATTGATGGTGTACGACTTTGGGATCCGAGTTTAGGCCAATCCCCATCGTTATTCACCCTTTGCGATCCGTTGCGTCCCCCATGACCGTTCCCCCTTTCGATTTCAGCCACTATTTCACCTACAAAGAAATAGACCAGTTTTTGCAACAACTTCAAACTAGTTACGGTTCCTTGCTAACGGTGCAAACCATTGGCCAAAGCTATGCTGGTAGAAACATTTGGGTGGCGATCGCCACTAATCAGGCCACAGGGGACTATCGTCATAAACCCGGTTACTGGATCGATGCCAACACCCATGCCGGAGAGGTAACGGGGTCGGCGGTGGCTTTGTATTGCCTGCATCAACTGATGACCAAGTATGAGGAAGATGCCCAAATTACCCACTTGCTCGACAATTACACAGTTTACGTCCTGCCCCGGTTAGCCATGGATGGGGCGGAGAAATATTTAACTACCCCCTACCTGTTACGTTCCAGTGTGCGACCCTACCCCTACCCCGAAGAACGGGATGGTTTATACCCCGAGGATGTCAACGGTGACGGTTTAATTTTACAAATGCGCCTTCCTGATCCCTGTGGGGCCTGGAAAATTTCTGACCAAGACCCCAGAGTCATGATCGGGCGATCGCCAGAGGAATTTGGCGGTGAATATTACACTTTGTTGCCAGAGGGTCTGATTCGCAACTATGACGGCTACGAGTTTGACCTCGCCCCCAGCCAGGAAGGATTGGACTTTAACCGCAACTATCCCCACCAATGGGCCCCGGAGGGACAACAGCAGGGGGCCGGAGATTTTCCTTTTTCTGAGCCGGAAACTAGGGCAGAGGCGGAATTTTGGCAACAGCATCGCAATATTAACGGTTTCATTAGCTACCACACCTATTCCGCCGTGATTCTGCGTCCCTACGCCTCCCAAGCAGATGAAAATTTACCCGTAGAGGATTTAAATGTGTACAAAATTCTGGGGGAAAAAGGCAAAGAATTAACCGGCTATAACTGCATTTCCGCCTACCACGATTTTCGCTACCATCCCAAGGAAGTCATCTATGGGGTGATGGATGATTATGCCTATGATCACTACGGTTGGTTTGGCTTTACAGTGGAACTTTGGGATGCTCCCACTGCGGCGGGCATTGAAAAAGAAGATTTAATCGAATGGTTCCGTTGGCATCCCCCGGAGGATGATTACAAGCTAATGCGATGGAATGACCAAGCCTTGAACGGCGAGGGTTTTGTCCATTGGCAACCCTTTGACCATCCCCAACTGGGTAAGGTGGAAATTGGCGGTTGGAGTTTTAAAACCATGTGGCAAAATGCCCCGGCCCAGTTTTTGCCCGAACTTTGCGAGCAACAGTTTCGCTTTGCCCTCACCCATGCCCTGATGTCCCCCTGCTTAGCAGTGGCTAAAACCGAAATCACCGCCCAGGGAGAAAATATTTACCAAATCACAGTGCAATGGGAAAACCAAGGTTTTTTACCCACCTACACTAGTCAAAAAGCGCTGGAACGAAAAGCGGTGCGCCCCATTCAAGTTTGCTTACAAAAGCCGGATAGCATGACCCTAATCACCGGCAAAGTTCACCAGGAATTACCTCATCTGGAAGGACGTTCCAATAAAACGAAATCTTCCTTAGCCAATGGAATTGATTATCGCTGTCACTTAACTTGGCTAATTAAGGGTCAGTCTGGAGAAAAGTTGACCATCACTGCCCAAGCTGAAAGGGCTGGCACGGTGCAAACAGAGTTAGTTTTATCCTAGGGGGTGGGCAATGGCAAAATCTTTTGCAAGTAACTTAATAAATCAGAAAAAGAGGTATGGACATGACTGTAGTTTTGATATTGGTAGTGCTAGTAATAATTTTTCTATTAACAATTTTTTTCCAGGGAGGTTCACCCACAATTAGCAAAGATTTTACTAATTCAAGAGACACTATTCAGCAACTGTCGGACGGTGAGAAGAAAGAAATTACGGCACTGTTAAGGCAAGGCAAGAAAATTGAGGCGATCAAAATCTGCCGCTCCCTCACTGGTTGTGGTCTCAAGGAAGCCAAAGACATGATGGAAAGATTGGAACGGGAAACCTGAATTGACCCTTTTCTCTGCATTATTTTCATCAACTCCGACCCTATAGAACTTCGCTCCACCATTTTTTCTTGGATGTAACCATAGGAGTCGCCGCATTCAAAGAAAACAAATTGTCAAAATAATTATCAAAATATTATTGATGGGTCTGGGCCGATACCTCGAACTCAGAAACGTTTAGTCAAATTCTCCATTCAACGAGCCAAAAACTAAATTAAAGACGGGGAATGATTAAAGAAATTAATGTGATCGATTAACAGAAAAAATTAGTGCCTAAATGTCGGTGAAAAATTTTTGTCAGTCAGAGTAAGGCTTTCCCGCATCATCACCGTCATAATCGGCGATCGCCAAGGGAGATGTTCAGATTGAGCATTTTTTTTCAAAAGCCCTTGCTAAAACAGACCACATATGCAGGGCGCCCCCAATTTTGACCAATCAGCGACTTCAAACCCCATTTTTTCCTCGGGGTTGCTAGGTTGGCCCGCCGTTTTGGGCAAGCTTGTATAGGCAGATACTGTTAATCAGGTCAACTTTTTGTTACATTTGTTTACAATAGAAAGGTAACCGCCTTGGAGGGCAACAGCTATGAAACCTGAATCCTTCGACCTCACCATTGAGCAGATGTTTGAGTTCCGCCGTATGCAGGACGCCGCCGCCGACATCAGCCAGGAGCAAGCCCTGGAACTTTTAGTGCAGGCTTCCCGACTGTTGATGATCAAATCCAACGTCATCCGGGACTTAATGCGCCAAGCTCCCCTGGAGCCCCTCGGTTAAGCACAGCCAAGCACAAAATTTAGCTTGCTTTCTTAGCCATTATTCACAATTTTTGACCGCCCCATTCTTTCAGGAGTGCGATCGCCATGATCAACAACGAAGCCTTTAACCTATCCTTAGAGCAGAAATTTCAACTGCAGTGTTTGCAACAGGAATATCAAGAACTAGACCGGGAGCAGACCGTTAACTATTTACTGGAAACCATGCAACAAATCATGGTGCGGGATAACCTGATCCGGGATTTGATGAAAAACTCCCTCCTCCCCTAGCCTGACTCTGGTTTTAGGCATCAAGTAGGGCCGCAACGGAAACCTTCGATGAAATCAAACAATCTGACCACCTTGCTTGACCAGCCACAGAGGAGTTTCAAAATCGACGGTGACTGTCAACAATTATCGAAAATCAACAACCCCCACTCCTCACCGTTGACCGTATGTTGTTAAACATTGTCACTACATTGACTTTCGCTTTTTTGCTTTCCTAGCAGGCGGCCTGCATCTGGCGATGGCGCTGGGCTACCTGCCAACACTCTGTCACCAAATTATGCCAGGGGACCAGGACACTAAACTCAACTCCCACCTGCTCCCCGGTGGCTTGGAACATTAATTTAGTACACCTCACTTCATCCCGCGCCCGTCTTACCCGGTCAAGCAGATCTTGCTGTTGTTCTGGGGTGAAAAAAGCCAAACGCTGGCTTTCTAATAGCTGGCAGGAGCGGCTAAACCAGTGCTCAAAATCCTCCAATAGAGGCTCTAAGATGGTTTTGAGTAGTTCCTTTTCGTCCGGTTGGGGATTGATCATAGTGATGAAATGGGCTTTGGTTAAATAAAGTTTTCTGAGAATATCCTTTACATTTGTTTATATTTTAACCAAAATTGCTGAGATTATGCCAGGGGAGGGCTACTCCACAGCAACAAGGCGATCGCCAACTCACTGCTCCAGAGCATCAGAGTAAAGAGTAGTAGCAATAAGTACATCCATGGTTGGGAGAGGGGGCGCACATCTTGGGTATCAATGCCCGTATGTTCGCTCACCAGTTGGGTCAACCGATTAAAGCCCGCCACCCGCATGGGCAAAAGATAGGCTTTGTCTTGAGCTGGGGTAAGGAAATAGTAAACTAAGCCTCCCTGGCCCGTGGTGCGACATTTCAACGCAGTGACATCGGACCAAGATAATTGCCAACCGGATCGGAAAAATTTGGGTACCCAGCGGGGATAACGCACCGCAATTTCCTCCTGATTGAGTACCACTTCCTCGGCTAAGGCTGCCACCAGAGCGATTAGCCCCACCATTAGCCCAACGGTTAACAGTAGGGTAAGGACAGTATTACCTTGGGTGAGCTGGGCCAAAATGGGCAGCGGGACCGTCAGGGCCAGGTAGAGATTGACAAGGGTAATTTTAATCAGGGGCGAAAGGGGAAATATTTCCTGGCGATCGCCGCTTAGGGCATTAACAGAGGAGGTGGACGCAGATGGCTGGGAAAAAGCAGATGGCATAAAAAGCTAAGGTCAAGAATGGTATGCTCTAGGCGAGGCAACAGCTAGGGTTAATAGTCGACAATGGCCACGCAACAAACAATTTTGGTCACTGGAGGGGCGGGTTACATTGGCTCCCATGGGGTGCTGGCCCTACAACAGGCAGGCTTTGACGTTCTTATCTACGATAACCTCAGCTACGGTCACAGGGAACTAGTGCAATCCCTCGGAGTGGAATTGGTGGTTGGTCACACTGGCGATCGGCAAAAACTAGACCAACTTTTTGCTACGAGGGACATTGCCGCTGTCATGCACTTTGCTGCCTTCATCGCGGTGGGGGAATCGGTGCAAAAGCCTGACATTTACTACCAAAACAATGTAGTGGGTACCCTCACCCTCTTGGAAGCCATGCTAGCGGCGGATATTAAAAAATTTGTTTTTTCCTCTACCTGTGCGGTCTATGGCATGCCGAAGGAAATTCCGATGACAGAAAGCCATCCCATCGATCCCCTTAGTCCCTATGCCGCCAGTAAACGCATGGTGGAACAGATCTTGGCCGACTTTGACCAAGCCTACGGCTTAAAATCAGTCATCTTCCGTTATTTCAATGCTTCCGGGGCGGACCCCCAGGGACGTTTGGGGGAAGACCATAACCCTGAAACCCACCTTATCCCCCTGGCCCTCTTAACTGCCTTGAAAAAACGTCCCCAACTGGCCATTTTCGGTACCGATTACGACACCCCCGACGGTACTGCCCTCAGAGACTACATCCACGTCTGTGACTTGGCGATCGCCCATGTATTAGGCTTGCAATATTTACTAGAAGGAGGGGAAAGCAATATCTTTAACCTCGGTAACGGTAATGGCTTTTCCGTACGGCAAGTGATCGAAGTTGCTAAAACGGTCACCGGACTAGATATTCCCTATCAACTATGTCCCCGCCGCCCCGGTGATGCCCCCATCCTAGTGGGAAGTAGTGCAAAGGCTAAACATGTCCTGGGCTGGAATCCCCAATACCCCGATTTACACACCATTATCGACCACGCCTGGCGGTGGCACCAAAAGCGCCATGGAGATTAAAAGAAAAAGCAGTGGGGATAGTGATGTCTAAAAAAATGAAATTTTCAATTATTAATTCATGTAGTGGGGACAGAACAGTAAATGTAAAAAGTTCTTAAGAGCCTGTTTGTAAAGTCTTATTTTGCCCCCTAAAGCTCCGGCAATACTGGGGGACTTTGACTCTGTTTCCTCAAAAAAATTGGGGTCAGGGGGGCTTTTCAAACACGCTCTAAGGTTAAATGACTTTCGGGATAAATGTTATTACATTTATAAATTAAGTACACAGTTCTGTGCTGTCACACCGGCAAAAAATTTTCGCGCTACCATTGAGGGCAACAAAATTGGACTTGGGCAGTCTAGATCTGCCAATCCCTTTGGGAAAAGTTCTTATTGTGGCCAAGACCCATCACTTTGGGGAGCTCTGGAATTGTTGTTGTTGCCGCGAGGCGAAATTTTTGTTATGCACTATACCTTTGACATTTTGGGGGTAACGCCGGTTTTCACCTTTTTTAACTATCAACAAGAGGTGGAAAATAATCCCCGCCGCAGTATGGCCTATCTAGGCAGTCCCGAATGCACTTTGGACGGTCTGATCCAAGCCACGGAATTAATTCCCGAAAAGCCTGATTGGGACTGGGATGCAGTGGTTAAAACCATGGTTAACTTTTGGCTACACCACGAACCCCATATCCAAACCTGGCGACAGGAAATGGCCAGTTTTAGTGAGGCGACTCTGCTGGTGGCACGGGTTGCTAATACCCAAGTGCTCCGCCAAGAGTTTGAAGCATTGCTCTAATTATTTTGCATGTGATCAAACCCATTTGCCAATCCATGGTCACTAGGGACGGGATTCGTTTAGACAGTGATCTGTACTATCCCAATTCCGGCGGGCCATGGCCGGCCCTATTGATGCGCCAACCCTATGGCCGTCGTTTAGCATCCACCCTGGTGTATGGCCATCCCCATTGGTACGCTGCCCAGGGTTACTTAGTTGTCATCCAGGATGTGCGGGGTCGGGGCAGTTCCCAGGGAGAGTTTGACCTGTTCGCCCACGAAGTAGAAGACGGCGAAGATTGCCTTAATTGGGTTTCCCAGTTGCCCCAATGTGATGGCTCTGTGGCCATGTATGGCTTTTCCTACCAGGGCATGACCCAACTTTACGCTGCGGCCAATCATTACCCTTGTTTGAAAACCATTTGCCCGGCCATGGTTGCCTGGGATTTGTACCGGGATTGGGGCTATGAGAATGGAGCTTTTTGCCTACAAAATAACCTCGGCTGGGCCCTACAGTTGGCGGCGGATTCGGCTAAACGTCGGGGAGATGGGAAAACTTTTCACCAATTAATGAGCCTTGCTAAAAGTTACGATTTTTCTGATCTTCAACCAGCCCTTCCCGATCGCCTGGGGGAGTTGGCAGCGGATTCCTTTTACCACCAATGGATTAGTCAAGCTCCGGAGTCGGATTATTGGCAACGGAGATCGCCGGATAAACGGTGGCAAATCAGAGCAAAAACTGACATTCCCGTTTTACAAATTGGCGGTTGGTTTGATCCCCATCTGCGGGGCAATTTGCGTTTATATGGGGCGCTGGAAAGATGTGATATTAAGCAAAAAATGGTGGTGGGGCCCTGGGGCCATTTTCCCTGGGGCAGTCGGGTCGGGGGGCAAAATTATGGTGAGTCTGCCATCAGTGCGGTGGATCAGTTGCAGTTGGCCTGGTTTGATCATTTTCTCAAGGGGCAAGAACCCCGCTTTAATCAGGCCAAGTTGGAGTTATTTGACCTGGGCACTAAACAATGGCGATATTTAGCTGACTGGCCTGCGACGTCCCAAAGTTGGTTTTTGCAATGTTCCGGTTTAGGCACCACCCAGGGCAGTACTTTGACCCCGACGGCCCCCAACGAAAAATTAACCACCGGCATTACCGATGTATGGGTCCACGATCCCTGGCGACCTGTACCCAGTTGGGGGGGGCATAGCGGCTATCCCCAAGGGGTGAAGGAAAGAAGCCTAGTAGATGATCGCAGTGATGTGGTTACCTACACGTCTGAGCCCTTGAAGGAGAGGGTAACTATCTGCGGCACGCCCCAAATTTTACTCATGGTGGCATCCGATCGCCCTAGTTTTGATGTGGCAGTGAGTTTGTCTCAGGTTAGCAACACAGGGGAAGTGTGGGCCCTCAGCCATGGTTATTGTACTATCTTGGAAGAACAAGCCACGTTGGCAATTTTTCTCCAGGCAATATGTGCGACTCTGTCCGTTGGCGATCGCCTGCGTATCAGTTTAGCGGGGGCAAGTTTTCCAGCCTATGGAGTAAATCCTGGCACTGGTCAGGAGGCAGTTTTGGCAAATTTAGTCGAGCAACAAATTATTACCCTGGCTTTGGTTACCAATGGAACAACTCAAAATCATTTGCAGTTGCCCATTCTCCTAGGGGAGTGAAAAACAGGTTTTGACTATCTAATGGCGATCGCCTGTGTTTCCTCTACCACTCCAAGGCCGCCGCCACCGTGGGGAAATGCTCCATAAAAATTTTCCGGGCCGCCAAGGCAATTTCCCGGTGTTCCTTTTGGGTGGCCTGGTCACAACGGACACTGAAGTAGTGGATCCAACTACGCACAGAGCCCTTCATATACAAACGGGTAACAGTATTGAGGGGCAAAATAGAACGGGCACATTCTTTGGCAATGCCCTTGGTTAAGGCCTCTTCATAGAGTTGATAACTCTTATCCCACACGTCAGCCTGGGCTTGGTTGAACCATTGCTTGGTGTTTTCATCAAAATCATCGAGGGAATTTTGACGGTTTTTCACATCCTGGCGGCGGGCTTCATAGCACTCATATTCGGTAGCACATGAGTATCTTAAACTAAACTCCTGAAAGCAAAACGACCGATGTCGCAAAATTTGGGGGGCGATCGCCCTGGTGGTGGTAATTTCCAGGGTCATATCCACCATTTCAAAAATGCTCCAATGGCCTTCCCGGATACAAAATTGCAACAGCTTAGTGTAGTTGGGGTTTTCCTGGTTAGGACTAGAAACCCTAGCGCAATAGGCAATTAGTCCCTCGGGGGAAAGGGGCTCCCCGTCAATGACAATTTCGGGTTTGGTGAGGGAAATGAAACGAACATCCATGGTTAAAAAAGGGCCACTATGGGGAGGAGGTTTACCGTTGGTCTTGGTCAAGGCAGGACAAAAGGAGCATTGCCCCCACAAAAAAATTCCCCAGCTATGGCCAACGGGGGACAACTTGGGGATATCAGCTTAGTTGTGGTCAAATGATTTTATTTAAGCGACCAGGTAAAATGACAAGCCCCAGGGGCGATCGCCAGTTTATTTAAAACCAACCGCCGCTTGCCAAACAAAGGCCAAAGCCAGAAAGAAGAGGGGAATGATTGGCAGAACGTCCACCAGGGGGTCAAAAATCTGATAGGCTTCCGGCAATTTAGCGAGCAAATAAATTGTTTCCATTATTTGAGTTTCCTGACTGACAAAGAATAAAATCTTAATTTACGGTAAATCTTATCATGATGGCCCCTTCCCCCATTAGCCGTTTTGGCGAAATTTATGAAGCGGCGATCGCCTGACAGAGAGAGGCATTCTCGGAACCGTAAAGGTTCTGCATTCTATGGGCCAAACAACGGGTAAGTTTTTGGGAGCTAGCCTTGATGGTACTGGGGTCGTAGTCTTTGGCGGCAATGCCCTGGCCGAAATTAATTTCCACCGCCGTTCCTTTGCCTGGGTAAGGGTCACTATAGGCGATGGTCACCGGAATAACTTTGATGTCAGTGTCGGGATTTTGCTTACAAACTTCCATGGCAATGCGCCCAACGCCCCGTTTGAGGGGATGGACGGTGTGTTGATCCCGAAAAATGCCCCCTTCAGGAAAAATCACCAACATTTCCCCTGCTTGGAGTAGCTGTACACTGTAGCTCAAACTGCTGATTTCTGGTCTTTTCACATCGATGGGAAATCCCCCTAGATGGCGAATAAACCATCCCTGTAGGCCCTGTACTTCCGTTACCGCCACCATAAAACGCAGATCTCGGCCCGTTACGTTCCGACCGGCGGCTAGGGAGAGCAAAATGGCATCCCAACGGGAACGATGGGTAGGGGCTAGAATGATCGGACCACTGGTGGGTAAATTCTCCTGACCATGGATGGCGATCGGTCCAAAATACCAATGCAAAAACTTCGTGCCCAGGGGATAAATCAATTTGATCAACCAGGGGGAAACCTGGGAAGGGCCAATGACAGCCGGGTCGATCGCCAAGGGAGAATGGGTCATGGTTGCAAAAGAATTTAGTTTTTTCCTCTGACGGGCAATTAACATAGTGGTACTAAATTGCTTAACGCAGGGGTTGGTCTCTATTTCCAAGTTAAATTAACTATTCTGGTTTGGGGACGAGCCATGGGACAGTTAAATAACAGTTAAACAACGAAATTTTTCCCACCATGTTGGGGGCTGAACCTTTCAGCTACAGTAGTTAGATAGTTACCTTGGGGACCATACTTGCCCTGTGCCCCGGCCCATTGCTAGAAATAATCATGATTAGCCTCGATCAAGTCAAACAACAAATCCAAGCCGCCCTACCCGATGCCGAAGTGATGGTCAATGACCTGGGGGGAGGGGATCACCTGGAAGCGGTGGTGGTGTCCGCCGCCTTTACTGGCCAATCCCGGGTTAAACAACATCAAATGGTTTATGGTGCCCTCAAGGATGCTTTGGCTTCGGAAGCAATCCATGCCCTGGCGCTGAAAACCTTTACTCCAGAAGCCTGGACCGTGGCCCGGCAGACTGCCTAGGTTTTTCCCCTCCCTCGAAAATTGACTCTATAAATTTGAATTGAGGGGTAAAATGGCAATATTTAAACAACATTGAAGTTGTTAAACTCGCACCCATCCCCCATTTGTCCTTGAAGAGGAGTTATCTAATGAATCCGGAAACGAAAGCAAGAATTGATCAGTTGGTCACCACCAATAAGGTGATGGTCTTTATGAAGGGCACCAAGCTGATGCCCCAATGTGGTTTTTCCAACAATGTGGTGCAAATTCTCAATATGTTGGGCATTCCATTTGAAACTTTAGATGTGTTGGCCGATGCGGAAATTCGTCAAGGTATTAAGGAATATTCCAATTGGCCCACCATCCCCCAGGTTTACGTCAATGGTGAGTTTGTGGGTGGCTCCGACATTCTGATTGAACTCTATCAAAATGGTGAGTTGCAGGAAATGTTGGAAGTGGCCTTGGCTTCCTAAGGCTCAATGTCTGATGTGCACCCTTGGCGATCGCCGTGGGGGGAAGCTCTCATTTATGGGGGGCTTCTTTTGCCCCTGCCGTTGGCCCATAAGATGGCGGAGACGGTGGGATATAATCGGACAGGCTTTAGCTGGGGCTTTGTTTGTTTGCACCTCAGCAATTTTGCCGCTTGCTCAACTACAACTTTTGTTTAATCACTTAGAAATCAATTCCCATGGCACAAGGTAAAGGCAAAGGCTTCGGATTCGGCCTCGGTAAAATCAAGGAATTACAGGAAGCTTTCCAAAAAGCCCAACAGGTTCAAGAAGGGGCCAAAGTACTCCAGGAAGAGCTGGAAAGAATGGAAATTCCTGGCAAAAGTGCCGATGGATTGGTGACGGTGTTGATGAGTGGTAACCAAGAACCCCTCAGTATTGAAATTGATCCCAGTGCCCTCGAAAAAGGCGTGGAAGGGCTATCGGCGTCCATCACCGAAGCGATGAAAGCAGCCTATGCTGAGTCTACGGAAACCATGCGCTCTAAAATGGAAGAGTTAACCAGCGGTTTGAATCTACCCGGTATGTAGGTTTGCCGCCCTTGCCCCCAATCGGAGAGGGATCTGTGACTCGTATTCTTAAGCTCTCGCACCTTACCCCCCCACAATTAATCCAACTCAAACGTCGCTCGGAACAAAACATTGACCAAGCACTGGCGATCGCCAAGGACGTTATTGAGCAGGTGAGGACGGAGGGAGATGCGGGGGTTTTGCATTACAGCCGTCAGTTTGACTTTGCCGGAGCCACTGCGGACAATTTGCGGGTCAGTGAAGCGGAATTTGCCGAAGCGGAAAAGTTGGTGGACCCCCAATTACGTCGGGCGGTGGAACATGCTTTTCGCAACATTGAAAAAGTCCACGCTGGGCAAATGCCCCCCCCCATGCACCTAGCGGAGATTGAACCGGGGGTATTTGCGGGGGAAAAAATTACGCCTCTCCCCACGGTGGGTTTGTATGTGCCCAGGGGTAAGGGGGCTTTCCCTTCTATGATGCTGATGCTGGCGGTGCCGGCCAGGGTGGCGGGGGTGAAAAAAATTGTGGTCTGTACCCCTCCAGATCAAGAAGGTAAAGTGGAGCCGGTTTCTTTGGTTACTGCCCGCATGGCCGGAGTGGATGAAGTGTATAAATTGGGCGGTGTGCAGGCCCTAGCGGCGATCGCCTACGGCACGAAAACGGTCAGCAAGGTGGATAAACTCATTGGCCCCTGTAGCGTCTACGGTGCGGCGGCTAAAAGATTACTATCCGGCATTGTCGATGTGGGTTTACCGGCAGGGCCCAGCGAGTCCATTGTTTTAGCTGATGAAACCACTGACCCCAGGCTGGCGGCGTTGGATTTGTTGATCGAAGCGGAACACGGCTCCGACTCGGCGGCGTTGTTAGTGACCCACTGTGAAAACTTTGCGGAAAAGGCGCTGGGCTATTTAGGGGAATACCTGGAAAAACTCCCTCCCTGGCGGAAAAAGTTTTGCGAAGATGGTTTAGGCTCCTATGGCGGCATTTTGCTCACTGACAGTTTGCAAGCTTCCTTGGATTTCATTAACGATTATGCTCCGGAACATTTGCAGGTGTTGACGGCGGACCCCCTCAAGTTGGTGGGCAAAATCGACAATGCCGGGGAAATTTTGCTGGGTAATTACACTCCTTCTTCGGCAGCGACCTATGCCATTGGGGTCAATGCAGTGCTGCCCACGGGGGGCTTTGCCCGTTCCTATTCGGCGGTGTCAGTGTTCGATTTCCTCAAGCGTTCTACCCTAGCCTATTTAACGGCTGAAGGTTTTGCTGGGGTGAAGGAAACGGTCACTACCCTAGCGGATTACGAGGATTTTCCAGCCCATGCCCTGGCCATACGGGAACGGCAAAATTTGCTTTAGTTTAGAGTTATTTACTGTCTCTGTGTAAGTCTTGAAAAAATCAACCGAGCTTTGATGTTTTGGTTGATATCAATCACTCTCACCGTTGGTGGATGTGAACCTGGTGATAAATGGCGTACTTTCGTTAGTTGTGTTTGACGCCGGAAGTTACGAAGAATCAAAACAAGCATCCCCAGCCCCCAATATCAAAGTCAGAAAAAGGATACTGACAAGTGCTGCCCTACTTCCTAGCGCCCCATGGTCAGTCGGGAGGCTAAAATTGGATTAGCCCGGTCTATTTTCTGGTTAGATTTGTGGCTAGGATGTTCTATCCGCTGTCCATTCTTGCAAGGATTTTTTTATGAAAGGTAAACCCGCCGTCCTCACCCAACTCCATAAGCTACTGCGTGGAGAGCTGGCCGCTAGGGATCAATATTTCATCCATTCCCGTATGTACCAGGATTGGGGTTTGGAAAAGCTTTATGACCGGATTAATCACGAAATGCAGGATGAAACGGCCCATGCCAGCCTGTTAATTGAGCGTATTCTCTTTTTGGAAGAAACCCCAGACCTTTCCCAACAGGATCCAATCCGGGTGGGGAAAACGGTACCGGAAATGTTGCAATACGACCTGGACTATGAATACCAAGTCATTGCCAACCTCAAGGAAGCAATGGCGGTGTGTGAACAGGAGCAGGACTACCAAAGCCGGGATCTGTTGCTGAAAATCCTAGCAGACACTGAAGAAGACCATGCCTACTGGTTGGAAAAACAGTTGGGGCTGATTGAAAAAATTGGTCTCCAAAATTATTTGCAATCCCAAATGGGCTAGGTTTGCTTGCTTGTGAGCAACGATGGCCCCATCGATCTCCCTATTTCAAGGCTTAGGGGTTTTAGGGGGGCGGTTTAGGGCCGGTTTTCCATAGCTAAAATCTACTCCACTAAAACTCTCTGTCAAGATCGGCTGGACAAAAAATCAGGGTCGGCCCCATTCCAGCCAGCGAATTGCCAGTTTTTCCCCCTGTTGGTGAACGATAACCGATACAGCTTCGAGAAAATCTTCCCCTTCAAGGGAAACATACACCCAGGCTAAATCATTAGCTTCCATGGGGGGATACTGCCACTCCGTGAGGAGGAACTCTGCCATGGCGATCGCCCTGTGGATGGGGCCAGAACCATAGTCAATCATGGCCCCCACCTCGGCCTGTAGAGTGGAGGGGGAGTACTGTTGTTGGAGTGCGGGGCACAGCAGCCCGTGGGCGGCATCATAATCACCATGGGCGAGGTAATCCCCAAATCGTTGGGCAAGGCCAATGGCTGGGTTAGGCATTTGAAAGTAGCTTAATGATTTTTACTGAGTGAAGTCTCCCAACATTTTTACTTCCGGCTCTAACAAAATGCCATGGTGTTTTTCCACTTCCCCTTGCACATGGAAAATGAGGTTGAACACATCCTGGGCTTTAGCGTTGTCGATATTAACGATGAAGTTGGCATGACGTTGGGATACTTCCGCCCCACCAATGCGGTGGCCCTTTAGTCCCAATTCTTCAATTAGGCGGGCTGAGTAGAGGGGAGTGGGATTGCGGAACACACTGCCACAGTTGGGTTTGTCGTAGGGCTGAGTACTTTTGCGCTGATGGAGATTGCGGGTGGTGCGGGCCATAATTTCTTCCCTGGTAAATCCCGGCTTCAACTGAAAGGTGGCATCCACCACTAGGCGTCCGCCCAAATGTTTTTGTAAATTGGAAGTGCGATAACTGAAGCCTAGCTGTCCATTACTCAAAATTTCTAAACTGCCGTCGGGGTGCATTACCGTAGCTTTTACCAAGGTTTCCGCAGTGCATTGATTGTGGGCCCCGGCATTCATCACCACTGCGCCCCCCACCGTACCAGGAATGCCCACGGCCCACTCCAGCCCCTGCCAACCTCGTTTGGCGGCCTGCCAACCCACTTTGGCGATCGGTTCCCCCGCAGCCACGGTAATTAAACCCTGTTCTTCATCAAACTTGCTTTGCCGCAGATAACGGGTACTAACTACTAACCCGGTAATGCCCTGGTCACTGATCAACAGGTTGGAGCCAGCCCCTAAAAAAGTCAGTGGTAAGTCCTGACCTTGAAACCATGCCAACACGGCACCTAAGTCCTCCAGGGAACGGGGAGCCGCATACCACTCAGCTTTACCTCCCACCCGATAGGTGGTGAATTCCGCCAGATTTGTGTGGGGTTGAATGATGGTCGCTGTCCCCGCCAAGGCGATCGCCGATGGTTCCATGGGGGTGGGACGGGTAGCGGGGGAAATAATCATGGCGGTTAGTCCGGAAAATTAGCAGGACGAGGAAAAATCGGTCGCAGATAACCCTAGGTTAGCTTGCCCAGCCTAGGCACAGGCCGCCAGCACCGGCGCAATCTGCTGATTGAGGTTGCCTGCCCCTAAAAATAGCGCCAAATCACCACTCCGCAGAATTTTAGGCAAAAATTCCCTCAATTCCGTCAATTGGGGCTGGTAAACCACATGGCCATGGCATTGGCCTACGGCCTTGGCCAAATCTTCTCCTCGGACGTTGTGGGGATTCTGCTCCCCGGCACTGTAAATATCGGTTAAGACCACCAAATCCGCATCCTTAAAGGCAGTGGCAAATTCCGCCATAAAGGTGTGGGTCCGACTGTAGCGATGGGGCTGGAAAATGGCCACAACTCGTTCATATTTTCCGTGGGTTACCTTTTGTCGGGCGGCGGCCAGGGTTGCCAGTAGTTCACTGGGATGGTGGGCATAGTCATCAATGAAGGTAATGCCGTTGCAATAACCTTTGCATTCAAAGCGGCGTTTGGCTCCATTAAAGTTGGCGATCGCCTGGGCAATAACAGGGAAATCTAAACCTAGTAAACGGCCCACCGCCACCGCTGCCAAGGCATTACTAATGTTGTGGTCCCCCGGCAGAGTCACAGTCATGGTGCCCAAACAGACTCCCCGTTCCCACACCTCCACCTCATTACCATGGGCTTGACGCTTAATTTGCCGGGCTTGGTAATCCGCTTCGGGACGATTTTCTAGACTGTAGGTGATGCTAGGGGAAAGGTGTTGCCGCACCACGCCACAATCGAGGCAACCGATCAGGGTTTGGCAATGGGACTCAAAACTATGGAAGATTTCCACCACCTCGGCCAAGGTGGAGTAGTGATCAGGATGGTCCAATTCAATGTTGGTAACAATGCCGATCTCTGGATGGTGTTTGGTTAAGGAGCCATCGGACTCGTCCACTTCCGCCACCAAATATTCCCCTGAACCAAGATAGGCATTACCCTGCCAAGCATCCACTTCACCGCCTACCACAATGGTGGGGTCTAGCCCAGCTTCCTTTAACACATAGCCAATTAAGCTACTGGTGGTGGTTTTGCCATGGGTACCAGCCACCCCAATGCCCCGGGACTCCGCAATCATAGCCGCCAAAATATCGGAGCGGTGATAAATGGGACAATTTTTGGCGATCGCCCCTTGGTATTCCACATTGCCTTCATTGATGGCAGTGGAGCACACCACCTGGGGCAGACAATGGGTCTGGTAGCGGCCATTGCCGTTGACGCCGTTACTGGCTGATTCAGCGATCTGTTCCAGGGTCAAACCTAAACCAGGGGAACCAGTGGGTATAGCCACCGCCGGATTGACTTGCAGAGATTGAAAATATTCTAAATTTTCCGGCACCTGTTCTTGGAAGATTTTTGCCCCCACGGATTCCAGGCGATCGGTGATATGGGTACGGCGTAGATCGGATCCCGACACAGGGAGATGGCGTTTTGCGAGGACGTAGGCCAAAGCCGACATACCAATGCCCCCAATTCCTAAAAAATGGAAGGGACGACCACTAAAATCCACAGCACCCACAGCAACGCTCCTCACAAGCCATAAATGTTAACGTCTACAATCACCTGCCGGTTCACCGCACCTGTAATTGAGCGACATCATAACAAAAACTCTACCCCCAGGCATAGACAAAACCCAGAGTCCACGGTAAACAGCGACGGAGAGGAGGAGAAAAAGATTCCCACCCCCCTTTTAAATTCAGGATCTAAGTGTTCAGGCAATAGGATATGATTGGTGTCATTAATAATCCTTAAATGTACTGAGCTAAAACAGAGAGGGCAAGACGAACGTGACTAGAGTAGCAATTAACGGATTTGGACGGATCGGACGCAATTTTCTCCGCTGCTGGCTGGGGCGCACCGATAGCCAGTTGGAAGTGGTCGGCATCAACGACACTTCCGATCCCAGAACCAATGCTCACCTTTTGCGCTACGACTCCATGTTGGGTAAGTTGGATGCGGACATTAGCGCCGACGAAAACTCCATTACCGTCAACGGCAAGACTATTAAATGTGTTTCCGACCGGAACCCCCTAAATTTGCCCTGGGCAGAATGGAACGTAGACCTAGTCATCGAAGCCACCGGTGTTTTTGTTACCCATGAAGGGGCCACCAAGCACGTTCAGGCCGGCGCCAAAAAGGTTTTAATCACCGCCCCCGGAAAGGGTCCCAACATCGGCACCTATGTGGTAGGGGTCAACGCCCACGAGTACAAACACGAAGAATACGAAGTCATCAGTAACGCTAGCTGTACTACCAACTGCCTCGCCCCGATCGCCAAGGTAGTTAACGATAACTTTGGCATTATTAAAGGCACCATGACCACTACCCACAGCTACACCGGGGACCAACGGATCCTCGATGCTAGCCACCGGGATTTACGCCGGGCCCGGGCCGCCGCTGTTAACATTGTGCCCACCTCCACCGGTGCCGCCAAAGCCGTAGCCCTGGTCATCCCCGAACTGCAAGGCAAATTAAACGGTATTGCCCTGCGGGTGCCCACCCCCAACGTTTCCGTAGTGGATTTAGTGGTACAGGTAGAGAAAAATACCATTGCTGAACAGGTTAACGGGGTGCTGAAGGAAGCCGCCACCACTGGCCTGAAAGGAATTTTGGATTACACCGATTTGGAACTGGTCTCCAGCGACTTCCGGGGTACGGATTGCTCTTCCACCGTGGATGGTAGCCTTACCATGGTAATGGGCGGTGACATGGTCAAAGTGATTGCTTGGTACGACAACGAATGGGGCTATTCCCAACGGGTTGTCGACTTGGCAGAAATCGTCGCTAAGAATTGGAAATAGATTATCCGACTGGGTTATGGGTCGATCCCCCCATGGCTGACAACTAAATAATGAACCATTTTGCCCAATCCTCCTTTCCCAGGGGGATTTTTCTTATCCATGTCCATGCTTGTCAGGGAAAGGCTTTCAGGGTTATGGTTTGAGGAGTATATTCTCCTTACCCCGGCGCAAATTTCCCCATGTCGTTTTTAACCTTTGATACCGAGTCCAACCAACGGAAAAGCTTTGAGTTGCCCGGCGCTAAGCCCCACTACAACCCCGATCGCCCTGGGCAGGTAAATCATATCTTTTTGGACTTAAAAATCAACCTGGCAGAACGGCATTTACAGGGGGTTTGTCGTCTTACCCTCACCCCGGTGCGCCCTGGTATTCAACAACTGGTGTTGGATGCGGTGGATCTAAAAATTGCCTGGGTCTTGGTGAAAGGAATAAGTCAACATTTTGACCATGACGGCGATCGTCTGACCATTGATTTACTGCAACCGTTAAGCGTTGAGCCGGTGACCCTGGAAATTCAGTATGAGTTGAAAAATCCCCGCCGGGGCATCTATTTTATCCAGCCCGATCGCCATTATCCCGATAAGCCGGTGCAGGTCTGGACCCAGGGGGAAGATGAAGATTCCCGTTATTGGTTCCCCTGTTTTGATTATCCGGGGCAGTTGGCCACATCGGAAATTCGGGTGCAGGTAGCCAAGCCCTATCGGGTGATTTCCAACGGCAGTTTAATTGAGCAAACAGATCTGGGCAATGAACAGGTTTTCCATTGGTCCCAAAGCCAAATTCATCCCACCTATTTAATGACCCTGGCGATCGGGGACTTTGCTGAATTGACCGATAGTTACGGCGATCTGCCAGTGCGCTACTACGTCGAAAAAGGTCGGGAAGCGGACGGTCAAAGGAGCATGGGCAAAACCCCCCGTATGATCGAGTTTTTTAACCAAACTTTTGGTTATCCCTACGCCTATCCCAACTATGACCAAGTGTGTGTAGCGGATTTTATTTTTGGCGGCATGGAAAATACTTCGACAACGTTACTAATGGATCGTTGTTTATTAGATGAACGGGCGGCATTAGATAACCGCAACACGGAAAGTTTAGTCGCCCATGAGTTAGCCCACCAATGGTTTGGGGACTTGGTGGTGATTAAACATTGGTCCCATGCTTGGCTCAAGGAGGGTATGGCTTCCTATGCAGAAGTTTTGTGGACAGACCACGAATACGGTCAAGATGATGCCGCCTATTACCTGTTGGGGGAAGCAAGGAATTACCTAGCGGAAGATAGTTCCCGTTACCGCCGCCCCATTGTCACCCACGTTTATCGAGAAGCCATCGAACTTTATGATCGCCATTTGTATGAAAAGGGAGCCTGTGTTTATCACATGATCCGGACGGTATTGGGGGATGAGCTATTCTTTAAAGCTGTCCACACCTTTGTTAATGACCATGCCCACAGCACTGTGGAAACCATTGATTTATTGCGGGCCATTGAAAAAGCAACGGGCTTCAATCTACTTTGGTTGTTTGATCAGTATGTTTTTCGGGGTGGTCATCCCGAATTTAAAGTTAGCTATAGCTGGGACAATGACAATAAGTTAGCCAAGTTAACCATCACCCAAACCCAAGCCAAAGCCAACAGCGATCACAAGGATTTATTTAACTTAAAAATTCCCGTTGCCTTTAATTTTTTAGAAGGAGAAAAAGTAACAAGCCAAGTAATTCCCTTGCAACTCAAAGAACGGGAGCAAGTCTTTTATTTTCCCTTAATCCGTAAGCCAGATTTTATTAGCTTTGACCAAGGCAATAATTTTCTCAAAACGGTGGAATTAGCCTATCCCCTAGCGGAGTTAAAAGCCCAATGTACCCACGATACTGACCCCATTGCTCGCATTCAAGCGGCGATCGCCATTGCCAAACAGGGGGGCTTGGAAGCGGTGGAATTCCTAGGGGAAAGATTGCAAAACGATCCTTTCTGGGGAGTGCGGGTAGAAATCGCTGAACAGTTGGCGGGCATTAACTTGGATCAAGCAGGAACCCTATTGCTCCAGGGATTGGCAAAGAATGACCACCCCAAGGTGCGACGGGCGATCATTGCTTCTTTAGCCAAGATCAAAACCTCCGCCAGTTATGAAGCGATCAAAAAATGTTTAGCCCAGGGGGAAGCGAGTTACTATGCAGAGTCAGCGGCGGCTAGTGCCCTCGGTGCTTTGGGGTCTGGTCTGCTCAAGGACAATGAAGGGGAAATTGTCGAACAGTTAACAACGGTTTTGCAAACTCGCCCTGGTTGGAATGAAGTGGTGCGTTGTGGGGCGATCGCCGGTCTGAGTCAATTGACCACTTCCGCCCAAGCAGTGGATACGATTTTGACCTACACCGCCAATGGGGTGCCCCAACCTCTGCGACTGGCCTCCATTCGAGCTTTAGGAGCCGTTTCCGTTGGGCAATCACCCGAAAAACTGACAGAAATTCTGGAGCAACTAACGGCGATCGCCCAGGAAGAATTTTTCCTCACTCAAGTTTCTATTACTTCTGCCCTAGGTCAAATGGAAACCCCCAAGGCGATCGGCATTTTGCAAAATTTGGCCAACCAAACCCCCGATGGTCGGGTACGGCGCATGGCGGAAGAAGCGGTGAAAAAAGTCCAAGCCAAAATTGGCAGCGACGAAAAAATCAAGGATCTGCAAACCAATTTGGAAAAACTCCAACAGGAGAATCAAGATCTCCAGAGTCGTCTTGCTAAATTGGAAACTATGGTCAAAACATCCACGAATGAGACCAAATAATCTTAAGGCTTTTGGCTCTACCCATTTTTAGGTAGATTTTTAGCCCTCCCAAGCTAGATTGATCTTAATTCTTGGGATACATACCCCGCAGCTTGCTGCGACTACAAATGAAAACGATGTCCGAAGGGCATTGTAAAGCGTAACTGAACCACGAAGTGTGTGAAGTGAAGCGCAGTGATACCCCGTTGCTTGCAGCGGGGAAGTTCATTCTACAAACAGCAAAATGTTTGCGGCAGTGCAATGCAATGCAAAGCGGGCTGTTGATTCAGATACGGTAGTTATTGTCGAACCCTGTCCATGTCCACCGAGTTTATTTCGTACAGTCGGAACTCCACTCTCAAGTATTACGCGGAGATTCTTAACATGGCATTCCATAAATGTCGGGAAAAGTTCGTTGGCTATGCAAACGTCAATTAGTTTCTTGGCTGTATCATTAGTTTGGTATTTCCATCCCTTCAAATCGCAAATTGTTTTCATGGTACTCTCAAATGCCTTCAGACATTCTTTATATCGACCATGCCTATAATGTTCGTGGGCCTTGAGAAATTCATCATTAGCTCCTTTGAACCTTGGGTTAGAAAGTAGCTTTAGAGCTGGTTTGACAACATCATTGTGGATTAACTGTGAATCTATTCGGATGATTTCGCCAGAAACATACTCAAAACCAATACCATGTTCCTTAAATCTTGTATTGACTTCAAAAATTGTATCATCTGGGCTTGTAGCACAGCCTATATGCTGCCATCCTTCTCTTCTTACAATGGTGTCTACAGAACGAAGACCTAATTCAAAAATATCAATAATTTGTTCAATATCTTCGGTTTCGAGTAGGTAATTCGCAATCGACTCCCAATCCGATAAATAACGATTATTTGTGAGGGAGAAAACACCATATTCTCTACACAAAATCTTGTGAATTTCCGAATAGATAGATAACGAAACACGATGATATCTTTCGTCGCCGATGCCATCGCTTAGTATTTGAATCAGCTGAACACGTAGCGGTTTAGGAACATTGTCATATACATAAACTTCAGGTACTTCGCCACGTAATCGCTTTTGGCGTTTAGAAAATAAATCAAAAAGAGCCATTAACAAAACCTCTTGTTTGTGAACAACTGCAAGTTATAGTAGAAAAATCAAATAAAAATCTCTATAGTAATAATATATGAAAATTCTCCATGATGCTTAAAGTTAACCCGAGCACCAGAAAGTATTTATCTATCTTTATCGCTAGCGGTGAGCACTAGATTGGTGCTTGCTAGAAAGTAAATAGCTTCATTTGCCGGGGCGGGCTCAATATTTTTGATAACTGTTAATAACTAAAATCTATTCGCTTAATGAACGATTCTTCAGCTCCTGCCAAAAAAATTAAACAGCGATGGCTCAAATCTTTGATCAATTGAGATAGCCGTCCTTGCAACCCGGCTAAGACAATCGCCATTTTGCCTTTTACTTTTACTTGTGGCTTACTGTTGCCATGGCAGTTCATAAGTTCTTCTGTTTTAATTGGCTTTTTATTAAGCAACCACAACCGGGGTCAGATGGTAAATACGAGCAAGACCAGAAGCGGTTTTAATATCATTTTGGCGCAGGGCTAATCTGAGTTGATCAAGTTTTTGCGCTTCTGCGAGAGATAGGTAGGGTGACCAATCATGGCTAGTGTAGGTTAGTTCAACTTGAATTTCTGCCATATAGTCACCTTCATGAATAATTTTTGTTTGGACTTTGGTGTTCATAATTTTCTGGTTTTGTAGTCGTTTTCCCATTTGTTATCACTGGGCCGGTAGGCAGTGATTAACACGGCAGGGGAGTCTGAATTTTGGGGTATTCCCCCAACCGTATGAATAGGTAGATTTTGTGAATCCCTCTGTAAAACAAGAACGCAGGTTCCTTTTTGATAATTGGGATAGTCTTCTATGACTTCAGCTTCGTTCACACCCACCATAAGGTCATTTACAAAAATGCCGTTGCGGGCCAGGGCGATCGCCAGTCCGTTATGGAAGCAAGGTGGGGCTAACCACACCAGTCCCAGCGCCGTTAACCCTTTTCTCCATCCCCTAGGCATCTTGCAGAAATCCTGGCCGCTCGTTACAATCCTTCAAAATATTCTCACTTTGTAAGGGATAATGGATAAAACTTGACTCTGTCCGTCTTGTTCGGTTAACACAACCTATAGACAAGGGTTTTATTTACCCAACGCAGAATAAAAATTAAATCGTCTTTTAAGACACAAAACACTATTCGTTACTAGAAGGAGCGTCAATGGGACTACCTTGGTATCGCGTTCATACAGTTGTCCTGAATGATCCAGGGCGACTCATCTCTGTCCATTTAATGCACACAGCCCTTGTGGCTGGCTGGGCTGGATCCATGGCTCTCTATGAGTTGGCCATTTTTGACTCCAGCGATGCTGTGCTCAACCCCATGTGGCGGCAAGGCATGTTTGTGTTGCCCTTCATGGCCCGCCTCGGTGTCACCAGTTCCTGGAATGGCTGGAGCGTCACCGGAGAAACTGGTTTGGATCCCGGTTTCTGGTCCTTTGAAGGGGTAGCCGCTGCCCACATCGTCCTCTCTGGTCTGCTGTTCCTAGCTGCCGTATGGCACTGGGTTTTTTGGGACTTGGAATTATTTGTTGACCCCCGTACCGGTGAATCTGCCTTAGATTTGCCGAAAATGTTTGGTATTCACCTTTTCCTCTCCGGTTTACTCTGCTTTGGCTTTGGTGCCTTCCACCTCACCGGTGTTTGGGGCCCTGGGATGTGGGTTTCCGATCCCTATGGCTTAACGGGCCATGTACAACCAGTAGCGCCGGAATGGGGACCATCAGGTTTTAACCCCTTTAACCCCGGCGGGGTAGTGGCCCACCACATTGCCGCTGGTATTGTCGGTATTATTGCCGGTCTTTTCCACCTTACGGTACGGCCTCCTGAGCGCTTGTATAAAGCTCTCCGCATGGGGAACATTGAAACCGTATTGTCCAGCAGTATTGCCGCTGTATTTTTCGCCGCTTTCGTTGTGGCCGGTACCATGTGGTACGGCAACGCCACCACCCCCATCGAACTTTTTGGCCCTACCCGTTACCAATGGGATAAGGGTTATTTCCAAGAAGAAATTCAACGACGGGTTGATGGCCAGTTAGCTGAAGGTGCTTCCCTATCTGAAGCCTGGTCTACTATCCCTGAAAAGTTGGCTTTCTACGATTACGTTGGTAACAGCCCCGCCAAAGGTGGTTTGTTCCGTACCGGTGCCATGAACAGTGGCGATGGCATTGCCCAAGAATGGATTGGTCACCCAGTCTTCAAAGATAAAGAAGGTCGGGTACTGGATGTCCGTCGTATGCCCAACTTCTTTGAAACCTTCCCCGTCATCATGACCGATGAAGATGGAGTTGTGCGCGCCGACATTCCTTTCCGTCGTTCCGAGTCTAAATTTAGTGTGGAACAAACCGGTGTTACCGTCAGCTTCTATGGTGGTGCCTTGGATGGCCAAACCTTCAACAATCCTAGCGATGTGAAGAAATTTGCCCGGAAAGCCCAATTGGGTGAAGCCTTTGACTTCGACACTGAAACCTTTAACTCCGATGGTGTGTTCCGCACCAGTCCCCGGGGTTGGTTTACCTTTGGCCACGCCGTCTTCGCCTTGCTGTTCTTCTTTGGTCACATCTGGCATGGTTCCCGTACTCTGTTCCGGGATGTATTTGCTGGGGTTGATCCTGGTTTGGAAGAGCAAGTGGAATTTGGGGTATTTGCTAAAGTTGGTGACCTTTCCACCCGGAAAGAAGCCTAGGTTCCCCGAGGCCTTGAGCTAAAAATTAAGTTTTTGAGAATACCTACCTTTGCGGGGTTAACTCAATAACAATTTGACATTTACAGAAACTATTTCTATGGCGATTTCTTCTACGGGAGAAGTCGCTTTTTGTTGTTGTTTTTCGATTATTGATCATCTTACCAGTGTGCTATGATTCCAGGGTCAAAGCTCGTGGTAAGCAATTGAATTTTGTTGCTTTTACTGATTTTTTAACAGCCTTTAATTATCACCATGGCCGAATTAGCCGGATTAACTGAGAATCACTACATCCTTCAGCAGGAGCTAGCCGATGCCCTCCAAGCTCTCGGCCGTAGTATTCATTCTTTGGAAAGGGACATAATTATCAGCCATTGTGAAATTAATGCTGATCATGGGGTGGGGGTTTTACTACAAAGACTTTTTCCCAACTCTGACGAGCTATTGACAATTCGCTCCCATGATCTTTACGGCGGGCAACAGGAGTTTGGCGATCGCCATTTTTTGGTGCAGGGAGAAAGTTTTGTCACCATTGCCCAACAGGTGCAGTGGCTGTTGCATTATTACGCTCCCCGAAGACTTTTATCGGTACCCTATTTCCCAGAGGATTATCAAATTTCCATTGCCTTAAAGCGACTGTATAACTGTCCATTGTGTGTTTTCATCATGGACGATCAAAATATTTACTCTCCTCAGGTTCCCGATAGTTTGGTAGAAGAATTATTGTACCGAGCTGATATTTGCTTAGGAATTTCCCGTCCCCTCTGTGATGCCTACGAAGCCAAATTTAAGCGTAAGTTTTGGTTTGTGCCTCCGGTGGTGCAGGGGCATTTACTCCAAACTGAACCACCCCAGAGCTGGGACCGATCGCCGAGTGAGCGCCAGGGAGTGATGATTGGCAATGTCTGGAGTCAACAATGGTTAGATCAACTGCGGTCTTTGTGTCGAGCCACGGGGGTAAAAATTGATTGGTATGGTAACCCCAACCGGGATTGGCTAAATTTTACCGAAGCAGAGTTGGGGGAAGACGGCATTAACTTTAAGGGCTTTGTGCCGGAAGATGAGTTGATTAATATCCTCCGAACCGCTGATTTTGCCCTTATTCCCACAGGTAATTCTGACCAAAGCGGCGATCGTCCAGAGTTAACAAAACTAAGCCTGCCTTCCCGCAGTTGCTTTATCACCGCCACCGCCAATTTACCAATTCTGGTGGTGGGTTCCCCCGAAAGTGCCGTGGCCCAATTTGTCCAGAGCCAGGGCATTGGTGTTGTCTGTGCTTACCAACCGGAGGACTTTTCCGCCAAAATTGATTACTTGTTAGAAAACCAAGGGCGCATTCGCCAACAAGCTTTTAAGCTTGGGAAAAACCTCAGTGCAGACGGCATTGCCCAATGGATTTGGGATTCCCTTGCCCAAGGTCAAGCTATGGATGCACGTTTTGAAGTTCAACAAAAACCGGCCAAGATCATTGATGCCAGTGTGGTCATTACCCCCAACGAAGTCACCTATCGCCACGGCACAGGAGCTTTGATCAAGCGGGTATTTCCCAACGATGGGCAAATTGTTTCTGTGCGATCTGACAATCATTACGGCGGTGACCATAACTTTGGTCTCGAGTCTTACCATCTTTCCCAGAGGGGTTGGAGTCGTAAACAAGTTTTCACCAATATTGCCCAAATTTTCGCTGACCACGAAGTTAGCCGGATCTTTTGTGTTCCTTATTACAGGGAGGATGTGCTGACGGCGATCGCCATTAAGGAATTATTTGGAGTGCCCTTGGCCGTCTGGATCATGGATGATCAAAATGTTCGGGTCAACAATGTTCCCGATGCCCTCATGGAGGAATTTTTGCAAAAGGCAGATGTGCGCTTTGCCACCCATCCGGAACTGCGGGATGCGTACGAAAATAAATTTGGTTTAAAGTTTTGGATTTTGCCAGCGGTGGTTCCCCATGGGTTAATCAAAACAGAAATTTTTCAACCCACTTCAGACAATTGTGAACAAAAACGGGGTGCTCTATTAGGTAGTATTTGGAGTGAAAAATGGTTTGCTGACCTCTGCTGCAGTACGAAGGAAGCTGGTGTGCAGTTAGATTGGTATGGTAACTCCAAATATTATTGGCTGACGGAATGTAATGAAGATTTACGGGCTAAAGGTATTTATCCCCAAGGGCTTTTTCCGGAAGATAAATTGGTGGAAAAGCTGAAAGAATATCCTTTCATTGTGGTTCCCACTGGCACCATGGATGAGCGCGACGACCAGCCCCAGCTTTCCCAACTGAGTTTGCCGGGAAGGATTTTATTTGCCCTGGCCACATCTAACACCCCAGTAATTTTGATGGGAAGTGCCAAAACTTCCGCCGCTAGTTTCATTAATCGTTTTCAGATTGGGGTGGTCTGTGACTATACCCCAGAGAGTTTTGGGGCCGCCGTGGCCGAAGTGTTAGACCCCCAACGTCAAAGAGTTCTTAGGGAAAATGCCGTAGCCGTGGCGGAAAAATTTGGAGATCAAAATATTGATAGTTGGATTTGGGACTCCCTGGCTGAAGGACAGGCCGCCGATGACCGCTTTGAATCCCTCTTTCGGCGATCGCCGATTGACTTAGTGCATTTCATTGAACCTCCAGTACCCAGCCTGATCTACAAAGATTATGCCCAGGTGTATCAAGTGATGCGGCGCTTAAAGGTTAATAATTATCGTCCAGATTTTGTCATGGATGTGGGGGCTTCCCACGGCATTTGGTCCCACACCGCCAGCCAACTGTTTCCCGAAGCACGGTTTATTTTGATTGATCCTCTGATTAATCGCTATGAACAGGCCGCCCGTAATTACTACCTTAAAAACATCCCCAAAGCTAAGTTTTTAGAAATTGCCGTTTCTGATGAGTCAGGGCAACTCAGTTTTCAGGTTTCCCCTGATCTTTACGGTAGTTCCCTACTCACCCCAGCAGACTTTCGGGATTATGAAACGGTGACAGTGGCAGTCAAAACCCTCGACCAGGTGGCTGAGGAAGAAAATCTCCAAGGGCGGGGCATCCTCAAACTTGATGTGCAGTGCGCCGAACATATTGTTTTGGCGGGGGCAAACACTTTCCTCGAGCAGGTGGATCTAGTGGTGGCAGAACTTTCCTATGTCCGCTACGACGAAAATGCCTTGGTCTTTTTAGAGATGCTTAATCTCTTGGAGCAATTGGGTTTCCGTTATTACGATGAAACTGGCGAATGGCGATCGCCGATTGATGGTACCCTCTTGCAGAAAGAAGTAGTGTTCATCCGCCAGGATTTGTTAGTGCCTGAAACCAGTCGTAAAATCTAGTTTTTTTCTGGTTCCTCTATTCTATTTAAATTTTTTTTCATTTTTTTGTGATTCTAATTTCCAATCTCCACAACAAAATGAAATAGAGAAATTAATTAGAGTTGAGGTTAAGATTCATGAAGATAATCCTTGCAGGTTGTTGTTATAGCAACTAGTATGGGACTCAAAGTTGGTTGAAAATTTTTGCTTTTCGGCGATCGTCGCCCCAAGGCTTAGAGGGGCACTTTTGTTGGGACTGCCATTGAAGGAGAAAACGTTAGACAGCCTAACAATGAAAGCAATTCTCTCCAAGAAAACATTAAACGGATTCAAATCATCATGAAAATTTTAATGGAAAAAAACCGACGTTCGTTATTGTC
The DNA here is from genome assembly GCF_014698605.1 of Synechocystis sp. FACHB-383. Classification (NCBI taxonomy): domain Bacteria; kingdom Bacillati; phylum Cyanobacteriota; class Cyanophyceae; order Synechococcales; family Merismopediaceae; genus Synechocystis; species Synechocystis sp. FACHB-383. The sequence continues at coordinate 114,663 of NZ_JACJTJ010000030.1, forward strand.
ATCAACAATAGACCAGAGAAATACACTTGTTGTTTTGGACGAACGGGTTCAAGACTTAGAGACTCTGTACGACGCCTTATTGCCCGGCGTTGTTGCTCACACACTAAATAGTCAGACCGATGCCATAACCACTATTTCCCAGTTATTGGCAGAAACAGGGGCAACTAAGCTGGCGATCGCCGCCCACGGCGAACCTGGTACAATTTTCCTCGGAAAAAATCCCTTAAACTCTCAGCAATTAGCAGCATATTCCCGTCTTTTAATGGAGTGGGGCGTCAAGGAAATTGCCCTCTACAGTTGCCAAGTGGCGCAGGGGAATGTTGGTAAACAGTTCATTCATCAGTTGAGTGAGTTAACTGGCGCAGTTATCGCAGCTTCAGCCACAAAGACAGGGTCTAAAGAACTCGGTGGTAATTGGTTGCTAGAAATGACTACGGGTGAAATACCGGAATCATTAGCATTTGAACGATCGCATTTAGAGATTTACCAAGGCATTCTTGATCGTTTTGACCCCTTCATCACTTACGACACAGGCGTTAATCCTATTGCTGTAACATTGGGGGATTTCAACGGTGATGGTTTTCTAGACATAGCTACAGCGAAAAATAACGAAAACGTATCCTTGCTGTTGAACAATGGTGATGGCACGTTTGGGACTCCAAACTTTACTTTCTTGAGTATAGGAGGTACTAATCCTTTTGCTATTGCTGCAGGGGATTTTAACGATGATGGCGACCTAGACCTAGTGACAGCAAATCGCAACAACAATAGCGTGTCAGTGCTCATAGGTAATGGTAATGGTGGCTTTACTGCGACCAACTTTGCTGCAGGAAGCAATCCTATCGATGTAACCGTAGGAGATTTCAACAATGACGGTAATCTAGACATTGCCACAGTGAAAGATGCGGCCTCAGAGGTATCGTTGTTGTTGGGTAATGGCAATGGCACGTTTGGGGGCGCAAGTTTCTTTAACTTGAATATAGGAGGCACAGATCCCTTCGCTATCGCTGCAGGAGATTTTAACAATGACGGTAACCTGGATCTAGTTACCGCAAATCGCAATAACAATAGTGTTTCGGTACTAATAGGCAATGGCAGTGGTGGCTTTACTCCGACCAACTTTAATGCCGGAACCAATCCTATCGATGTGACTGTGGGAGATTTCGACAACGACGGTAACCTAGATATTGCCACAGCGAAAGATAATGGAAACGTATCGGTGTTGTTTGGTAATGGTGGCGGAGCGTTCGGTGGTATAATCTTCCTAAATACGACAGGTACTCCTTCTTCCATCGGTGTGGGGGATTTTAATAACGACGGTAATCTAGACATTGTCACAACCAGCAACAGCAATAATAATGTCTCATTACTATTGGGCAATGGTGATCGAACATTCGAATCCGCTGCTACCTTTGCCGTAGACAGTGGACCTAACTCCATAGCTGTGGGGGACCTCACTAACAATACCCTAAGCGATGTAGTGACAGTGAGTCAGGGGCCTAACACTGCGTCAGTCCTGATTAATGACAATCCCGCGGACCTACTTAATACCCCATTTATCCGGTTTCAAAACACTAATCAACCCGGAACTTACTTGTTTGTTAACCAGGTAGAGGCCGCCGCAATTCGCAACAACCCTGGCTTGAGGCAGTTCGTAGAGGAAGGGGTTGCTTTTCAAGTTGCTCAACAAAAAACCGATCCATTGCAACAGGGATTCTTCCGTTTTCAAAATACTAGTCTGCCTGGCACCTACTTGTTTGCTAATGAAGGAGAAGCGGCAGCTATTCGCAGTAACCCCAACCTGAGCAATTTTGTTGAAGAAGGCCTTGCTTTTTATGCCTATGGACCAGGCACAGGCAACGGCACCGCTGACTTCACTCGTTTTCAGAGTGTAGGTGTTCCCGGTACTTATCTCTTTACTGCTCCTGGGGAAACTTCTTCTGTGATAGGAAACCCCAATTTTGTCAGGGAAGGAATTGCATTTTCTGCCGCCCTTGGTTGATTTCCTTGAAAAAAGCTAATGCTTTGATTGAGTTTAATTAGCTAAAAGTTAACTTCATATTTTTGGGTAAAACCCTCTGGAAACGGGGGGTTTCTTGATTTTTTCTGTGGGTGAATCCAGTTTGTAATCTCGATAACGGGATAAAGCACGGCAACTAACCAGAATTGAAATTAAGATTCATGAAAAAATCCTTGCCAATCAACAACTTATAGACTATCGTCTGGCTTGTAGACTGGCATTATTAGGGGCAGTGTGGAGTATTAGTTAGTCCAGTTTTCGATAATAAGCTTACAATATTATAAATTCCCTAACTCGCTGAATAGTACATTTATTTGAAGCTCCATGTCGGCCATAGGTAATATAACTTGTTAATTGAAAGTCAACTTATCGGCTTAGGTTTTTGTGATCTTTAGTTTAAATTAGAACTTCCACCAAATTAAACTTCTGTGTTTGTTGATGACTCTAAATCAGGATCTTATTTCATGGTAACTAACTTAATTACATTCGGAAGTAACAACACCGCCGCTAATGATAATAGTAAATTATCTTCCTTGGGAGGGGTGTTTGACGATAGTGGCAATCTTATTGTCTTTGATACCTTGGCATCAAATTTGATAGGAAGTATTGATGATAATAACCTAAACGATGTCTACATTTACAACATTTCTACTAAGACATACATAAATTTAACTCTGAGGGGACCCGTCGGCTCAATAAGCATTAACGGAAATGAAAATCCATCGATTAGTGGGGATGGAACCAGAGTGGTTTTCCAATACAGTAATCCTAGTACGGGATCCATCGATATTTACCTAGCAACGAATTTATTTGGTAATCCCCCAACTTTCAGTCTTGTTACCCCATTTAATACTAACAATAACATCAATGGTAGTAGCAGGAATCCTAAAATTAGCCGCAACGGCCGGTTTATAGCCTATGAAACTACAGCCACAATCCCAACGGGTTCAGGAGATGATGCCGATCGTGATTTTGATATAATTTTATTTGATACTGTCAACAATTCTAATACATGGGTTAGCCAAATAAGTAACTCTGGTGGTAATCCTTTCAGCCCCGGCTCTAGTACCAATGGCACGGTTAGCGAAATGGGTACTGTTGCTTTTCAGTCTCTTGTTCCTGAAAATGAATTAATGCCTGGTCCGGCATTTGGGAACAATGGATTCTCAGACATTTTCCTATTTAGTGCATCTAATGCAGGTGAGACTTTAACATTAGTATCTTTCAATCAAAATATTGCTCCCTTGGTGGGGGCGAATGGTGGTAGTTTTAATGCCTCAATTTCTGCCAATGGTAACTTTATCGCCTATGAATCAGACGCAAGTAATTTAGTTGCTGGTGATACCAACGGTCAGCGGGACATTTTTGTATACAACGTCAACAATGGCACGAATAAGCGAATTAATTTGCGCCCAGGGGGCATACAAACCCAAGGCGCTAGCCGTACTCCCAGCATTAGTGCAGACGGACGTTTTGTCGCCTTTGCATCTGATGATTCAAGCCTTGTTGCAAATGACACTAATGGTGTAACTGACATATTTGTCTGGGACGGCATTGACAACTCCATCAAACGTGTGAGTTTAGGAACAAATGGAGAACAAGCTGATGCTCCTGCTAGTAACCCCATAATAAGTTCAGATGGACGATTTGTATCTTTTCAATCCCGATCTACGACATTAGGTATGCCCACTACTGCTGGGACGTTAAATATTTTTAGTGTTTCTACTAGCTCTAGCCCCAATCCGAATCCAAATCCTATCCCCAATCCGAGTCCAAGTCCTATTCCCAATCCGAGTCCAAATCCTATTCCCAATCCGAATCCAAACCCTATCCCCAATCCGAATCCAAGTCTTGCCGATACTTTAACCTCTCCTTTCTTCCGTTTTCAGAATACCAATCAGCCTGGCACCTATTTATTTGTCAGTGCAGGTGAAGCTTCATCTATTCGGAGTAACCCTGGCTTAAGTCAGTTCGTAGAGGAAGGCATTGCTTTTCGGGTGGCTCTACAAAAAACAGATCCATTACAACAGGCATTCTTCCGTTTTCAAAATACTAGTCTGCCTGGCACCTACCTGTTTGCCAATGAAGGAGAAGCGGTAGCTATTCGCAGTAACCCCAACCTGAGCAATTTTGTTGAAGAAGGCCTTGCTTTTTATGCCTATGGACCAGGCACAGGCAACGGCACCGCTGATTTCACTCGTTTTCAGAGTGTAGGTGTTCCCGGTACTTATCTGTTCACTGCTCCTGGGGAAACTTCTTCTGTGATAGGAAACCCCAATTTTGTCAGGGAAGGAATTGCATTTTCTGCCGCCCTTGGTTGATTTCTTTGAAAAAAGCTAAAGCTTTGATTGAGTTTAATTAGCTAAAAGTTAACTTCATATTTTTGGGTAAAACCCTCTGTTTCCAGAGGGTTTCTTGATTTTTTCTGTGGGTGAATCCAGTTTGTAATCTCGACAACAGGATAAAGCACAGCAACTAACCAGAATTGAAGTTAAGATTCATTAAAAAATCCTTGCAAGTCAACAACTTATAGACTGTCATCTGGTTTCTAGACTGGCATTATTAGGGGCAGTGTGGAGTATTAGTTAGCCCGATTTCTTATAATATAGTCATTTCAATTGACAATGAGACGATTTATCGTTAAACAATAAGTCGTAAGAGTTAAAGGATTTAAACAATGACTCATATTTTAGACTTAAGGCAAAGAGTAGTAGATTATGTGGAAGCTGGAGGAAGTATAACCGAGGCTGCCAAAATATATAAGATAGGAAGAGCGTCAATATACAGATGGTTAAGTAGAGTGGATCTAAATCCAACAAAAGTAGAGCGTCGCCATAGAAAATTAGACTGGAAAGCTTTAGAAAAAGATGTAGAAGAAAATCCAGATGCAAGATTGATAGACAGAGCCAATAAATTTAAAGTAAGGCCGAGTGCCATATGTTATGCATTAAAGAAAATGAAAATAAACAGAAAAGAAAAGAACTACGTTATCGAGAAAGAAACCGAGATGAACGAATGAAGTACTATAGAACATTAAGGGAGTTAATCAAGGTCTATGGTAGTCGGGCGATAGTTTACATAGATGAATCAGGATTTGAAGCAATCGAAGCTTGTATTTATGCCTGGTCAAAAAAAGGAAAGAAAATTTATGGAGATAGACAAGGAAAAAGGGGAGTCCGAGAAAATCTAGTGGCAGAAAGAAGAAAAGGAAAAAAAGATTTGATTGCACCGATGGTTTTTACCGGGAGTATGAATGCAGAAGGCTTTGAAAGTTGGTTAAGTTTATATTTGTTACCGTCACTCGGCATTCCATCAATATCAATAATGGATAATGCTCCTATTCACCGTAAAACAGCTATTAGAGAATTAGCTAATGAAGCAGGTCATCTGGTTGTCTTTTTACCCAAGTATTCTCCTGATTTAAATGATATCGAGCATGATTTTAGTGTATTAAAAAGGAATAGAATGTACGCTCCAGAAGGAACAAGCCTTGATGAAATTATCCGCTCTTATTGTAATGACTTCAATCTCAGTCTTATTTGAAATGACTATATAAGCCCATTGGCAAAGTTTTAGTTTTCCCAAAAAATCACCCCACTAAAGCTATGGCAATAATGGGGAAACTTTTGTCCAATTTCCCCCAGTCTTAGAGGTTTGGAGGAGCTTTTCCAAGCCTTTTTAACTGCGTAAACTAACGGCAAATTGCTTGGTCAACGCCTCCCGGATTTGATTATGGAGGGGTTCCACATCGGCATCGGTGAGGGTCCGATCGCCGACCCGGTAGGCCAAACTGAAGGCGAGACTGCGTTGTCCAGCCGGGACGGATTGCCCCCGGTATTCATCAAACAATTCCACCTGTTCGAGTAAATTGCCACCGGCTTTGACCATGGCTTGGGTAAGTTCCGCCACCGTTAATTCCAGGGGAGCATAGAGGGCCAAATCCCTGGCCACCGCTGGGTAGGGGGAGTAGGGACGGAAATGGGGCGTACCCAGAATTTGGGTTTCCATGGCTTGGTATAGGGGGGCTAAGGCGATTTCAAAGGCGTAAACTTCATCAATCAGACCTTTTTCTCGCCGTAATTGGGGATGGAGTTGGCCAAACTGACCTAACACTGTGCCATTGCAACTTAATAAGGCAGTGCGACCGGGATGGAGGCGGGGGTCTTGGCGATCGCCGTTGTAGGTGACCGTTACACCCAAACGCTGAAAAATTTCTTCTAATAAACCTTTGGCATCGTACCAACCCATGGATCGGGGTTTGCCGCCCTGGGGCCAGGTGCCTTGGGTAATCTGGGGGCCGCCGCAAATGCCCGCCAGGTGATCCGCCTCACCAATATCCCCTTCGTTTTGCCAAAAAACTCGACCCACTTCAAAGGCATTCAAGGCCCCATTATTTTGGGCTTGGTTATTGGCAAAGGCGGTGATCAAACCATCGAGTAAATTGGTGCGGAGAGCGGAATATTCCGCAAAGAGGGGATTGGCCAATACCACTTCGGGTCCCTGGGGTTTGACGAGGGAGTAATGGACCACCTCCGTTAAACCAGCACCCCGACAGGCTTCCCGCAGGGCCAATTCAGCTTGATAGGTGGGGGATAAACCACCGGGCACCGCATTGTTGGGTAACTGTTCACAAAAGTGGTCATAGCCGTAAAGCCTGGCCACCTCTTCAATGAGGTCAATTTCCCGTTCAATGTCCCGTTGGCGGTAGGAGGGCACTGTCACAGCCCACACTGGACTAGCGCTATCGGATTGTCGGGTTAACCCACAGCCTAGATCGGTCAAAATTCTTTCCACATCTTCAGCATTAATCTCGCCAATACCATTGGGGGTATTCACTTTACCCAGCAATTGTTGAAGGCGTTCCAAACGCAGATTAATTACGGCTTCCCCTAGGTTCTGCCGTTGATCGGCCTTACCCTGACGAACCACTGTGCCCCCGGCCAATTCTGTCATTAAGGCGATCGCCCGATGCAGAGCCACTTCCAATTCACACTGGTTCACGCCCCGTTCATAGCGGGTGGAAGATTCACTACGGAGGTTAATGGCCTTACTGGATTTACGAATGGTGACCCCATCAAATAGGGCAGTTTCCAGCACAATATTTTGAGTATTTTCATCCACTTCCGTGGCCGCTCCCCCCATCACCCCGGCGATCGCCACTGGTTGGTCATGGGCGGTAATTAATAAATTTTGGGGTTGCAATGTCCGTTCCTGGTCATCCAGGGTAATTAACTTTTCCCCTGCCTTGGCAAACCTCACCCCCAGGTGAATATCTGCTCCGGCCCCTAGGGCTTGCAATTTATCTTGGTCAAAGCTGTGCAGAGGCTGGCCCCATTCCAAGAGTACGTAGTTGGTCACATCCACCACGTTATTGATGGGTCTGGTCCCCGCCGCTAACAATCTTTGTTGTAACCAATCCGGGGAAGGACCCACTTTCACCCCCCGCATCACAGTGCCCACATAGGCCGGGCAAGCTTGGGTTTCCGTCACACTGATGGGCAAATCCTGGTCCGATATTGAGACTTCCTCCACTTCCGGCAGGCTTAACTTACCCCCGGTGAGGGCCGCCACTTCCCGAGCTACCCCCACCATGCTGAGGGCATCGGCCCGGTTGGCAGTGGGGCTAATTTCCAAAATCACATCATCTAAGCCCAGCAGAGGCCCCACGGGACTACCCAGGGGCAAATTCAAATCGGCAAAGATATGGATGCCCGCCGACTCCTTACTGAGACCCAACTCTGCCAAAGAACAGATCATGCCGGAGGATTTTACGCCCCTTAACTTGGCTGGCTTAATTTTCAGATCTACTTTAGGTAAATAACTGCCCAGGGTAGCCACTGGCACTAGAATGTCTGCCCTCACATTGGGGGCTCCACAGACAATGGTGGAGGGTTCCTCTGCCCCAATATCCACCACGCAAACGCTTAATTTATCCGCATTGGGGTGTTTTTCCCTAGAAATGACTCGCCCCAACACTACCCCCGCTGCCCAGCTTCGACGATCTTCGATTTCCTCCACTTCCAAACCGGCGATCGTTAGCAATTCCCCAAGCTCTTCCGGAGACAAATTAAGTTCAACCAGGGATTGCAGCCAGTTGACAGAGATACGCATGGGTTTCCTTTTCTACTGATTTTTATTAATGCTTGCTTGGTTTGCTGTGGCGTCAGCGGCATCTATTGTATCGCTGAAGGCATTACCCCAGGCCATTCCAACCAATGTTTGACGACTTTCGGAACAAATTTATACTGGCGGGGGCTCAATGAACCAAAGTTTCCCGCTAACTAGCCTAAAATAGAGTGGCCTTCCCAATCCCATCAACTTTTCGGAAAATTTAACGAATTCGATAAAGCATAGGTTAGTCTTACATCACACCATCTGGTGAACCGGAATGAGTTTTTGCGTTAATCCCAATTGTCCCCATCCTAAAAACCCTAATAACGTGCAGGTGTGCCAAGCCTGTGGCAGTAGTTTGCGTCTTAACGGTCGTTACCAAACCTTGGGTTTATTGGGAAAGGGGGGATTTGGGGCTACTTTTGCGGCGGCGGATGTGGCACTGCCGGGGACTCCCATCTGTGTGGTGAAGCAGTTGCGCCCCCAAACCGATGACCCCAATGTGTTCCGCATGGCCAAGGAACTATTTGAGCGGGAGGCCCAGACCTTGGGTCGGGTCGGTAATCATCCCCAGGTGCCCCGTTTACTGGATTACTTTGAGGATGATCATCAGTTTTATTTGGTGCAAGAGTATGTAAAAGGCCATAATTTGCACCAAGAAGTGAAAAAAAATGGCACTTTTACCGAGGGCAGTGTCAAGCAATTTTTAACAGAAATATTGCCCATCCTTGACTATATCCACTCCCAAAAAGTTATTCATCGGGATATCAAGCCAGCTAATCTAATTCGTCGCCAAACGGACCAAAAATTAGTGCTGATTGATTTTGGGGCGGTGAAAAATCAAATTGATTCAGTTTTATCTTCCAACACCTCGGCTCAAACAGCCTTAACGGCTTTTGCGGTGGGCACGGCGGGTTTTGCCCCCCCGGAACAGATGGCCATGCGCCCAGTTTACGCCAGCGATATTTATGCCACTGGGGTAACTTGTTTATATTTACTAACTGGCAAGACTCCCAAGGAGATTGATTGCAACAGTCAAACGGGGGAAATGGACTGGGAAAAACATGTGACAGTTTCTAGCAAATTTGCTGAAGTGATCCGCAAAATGTTGGAACTTTCCGTGCGTCACCGTTACAAGAGTGCCCAACAAGTGCTGGATGCCCTGGAGATGCCCACCTATGAAGATGGCATGATGCAGGGCATGGTTTCCACCCCCTTTAGCTCCATAACGGGGACTGGGGATGAACCGGCGACGGGGATCCACATGGGGAATAGTTCTTCCCCAGACTATGGTGACCCATCCACTCGGTTTAACACTAATGTTCAGTCCAGGGGACCTAGCTCCACTAGGTTTAACACTGGCATTAAAACCCGTACCGCTAAACCCAAAAATGTTGAGCCTCCGGCCACTAGGGTGCGCCCTGCTTCCAATGCAGGGGATGGAGGCCCTGTTGGGGCGGGGGGAATTGACTACAATATGGTTAACCAAAAGCCCCTTTCTCGTCGGGAACGGGAAGAGGAAAAACCGGCGATCGCCAACCAACCGGAGATTAAACGTTGGAATGGTAAAACTTTTTTAGCCGAGTATGCCCAGGGGAAACGGGACTTTGCCGATCAGAATTTAGTTGGCATCGTTTTGGCTAAGGCGTTTGTGCCGGGAATTAACTGTTACCAAGCTAATTTGACCAATGCCAATTTTGAACAAGCGGAGCTGACTAGGGCAGACTTTGGCAAGGCCCGATTGAAAAATGTCGTCTTCAAAGGGGCCAATTTGAGCGATGCCTACTTCGGCTATGCCGACCTGCGGGGGGCGGATCTACGGGGAGCAAATCTCAGCGGCGTTAATTTTAAATACGCTAATCTCCAGGGTGCTAACTTCTCCGGGGCAGATTTGGGTTCAGCCAAGGTATCCCCAGAGCAGTTAAAGCTTGCTAAAACCAATTGGCGCACAGTCCTGCCCGGTTCCAGTCGGCGGAGATAGGGTTGGGGCCGACATGCCCACTCTTTCCGATCAAGCAATTAGGGTAAGAACCAGCATTTCACTTTGGGGCCCCATCACCACCGGCAATGTCAATGACCCAAATTGATTGACCTTAGTTAACCAGTCCAGAGCGGATGGCCCGCACCGCCGCCTGGGTACGGTCGTTGGCGCAGAGCTTATTAAGGATATTTCTGACATGGGTTTTAACTGTGCCCACGGTGATATAGAGTTTTTCTGCAATGTCGGCATTACTACAACCGTCCACAATTAATTGCAGAACCTCCAATTCTCTTTCCGTTAACCCATAGGATAAAGATGTTCGACCGGGGGAAGACGGTTCCGATGGTTCCGCCGCCGGGGCATGGGCCAATACTATTCTGGCGATCGCCGGGTCAATCCAGGCAAAACCACCGTGGGTAGCTTGAATAGCCTCGATTAACAACTCCGTGCGGCTGTCCTTCATGCAATAGGCGTCGGCCCCGGCACTAAAGGCGGCCAACACCGTTTCCTCCTGGTGATTGAGGGTCAAAATCACCACCCGACATTGGCAATTAAGGGGGCCTTTTTTGAGCCGTTGGGTAACATCAATGCCACTCATGTCTGGCAAACCAATGTCAATGATCACCACGTCGGGGCGTTGTTCTTCCATCATTGCCAGCCCTAATCGGCCATTGGCTGCTTCCCCCACCCACTGAAAACTAGGCTCGGTGTTCAAAGCATCCCGCAAGCCCTGGCGAATTAAATCTTCATCTTCAATTAAGGCAATGCGAATTTTCTCCATGGTTAGGGGTTATGGTGTTAGGCAATGTTCAAACACAGCGGCGGCGGAAGGGGACAATCCCTTGCCCCTAGCTCAATATTAGGTACCCTATCACCGAATCAGCCAGTATTACGCATTCCCGCTGCAATACCGTTGATGGTCAACAGAGCCCCCCGCAGTAGCTCTTCTTTGGAATAACGACGGTAGCGCACACCACTGGTCTCCGCTTCCTGGGTTACCTGGCGTAAGCGTTTTAACAGGGAAATCTGCAGTAGTCCCAGGGGCACAATGGTGCGATTGCGCAATAACACCGACCGTTGCAGAGAACGATCGCCATCGAGGAGGTGGGGATGGGCCGTAATTTCCATGGCAAAATCCCTGGTTAATTGGTACTCTTGCTTGATCTGCTGGAAAAGGCGATCAAATCGCTCCCGGTCTTCTGGCTTAGATAACTCCTGCACATAGTGGGAGGCAATGGTGAGGTCCACCTTGGAAAGGGTCATTTCCACTTTCGAGATCACCATGTTGAAAAAAGGCCATTTGAAGTAGAAGTAGCGCAACAACTTCATATTCTTGACCGGGTCTTGGTCCACAAAGGATTTTAACGCCGTACCCACCCCATACCAAGCCGGCAAAAGGAAACGGGTTTGGGTCCAACTGAACACCCAGGGAATGGCCCGCAAACTGCTGAGGTCCGCTTTGCCCCCCTTACGCCTGGCCGGGCGGGAACTGATTTGTAACTCGCTAATTTCGGGAATGGGAGTAACGGTAAGGAAAAAATCCAGGAAGTCCGGTTCTTCGTAAATTAGACTCCGGTAGGCCTGGCGGGCGGTGCAGGCCAACTCCTCCATAATCCGGTTCCAGGGCTCAATGAAATCAAAACTGCTTTTCAGTAAACTAGCTTGGATCACCGCCGTGGTTAAAGTTTCCAGATTATAGAGGGCCAACTCCGGCAGGGAATATTTCGAAGCCAACACTTCCCCTTGTTCGGTAATTTTGATCCGACCATCCACGGTACCTGCGGGCTGGGCCAAAATGGCTTTATAGGCTGGGCCTCCCCCCCGACCGACAGACCCTCCCCGACCGTGGAACAACCGCAGAATGACCCGATGCTTTTGGGCCACGGCCTGGAGCGCTTTTTGGGCCTTATGGATTTCCCAGTTACTGCTTAAAAAGCCCGAATCCTTGTTGCTGTCGGAATAACCCACCATAATTTCCTGGAGATTACCGGGATTTAATTGGGCCTTGGTGGTGGGAATTTGATAATAATCCAGGGGATGACTTTCCAGTTCCCGCAGGGATTGGTAACTGCCGGCCAAGGTGGCACGGTAAAAGGGCAAGGTGAACAGGGAATCCATGATCCCCGGGGCGTTTTTCAGGTCTTCCACTGTTTCAAACAGAGGCACAATACGGAGAGAATTAGCCGCCGTAGCGGGATCATACAATCCGGCTTCCTTGGCCAATAGCAGCACTTCCAACACATCACTGGCATCGTTGGTCATGCTGATGATGTAGGTTTGGCAAATATCCACCCCAAATTCCATCTGCAGGTGGCGCAGGGTGCGGAGGGTTTCAATGGTTTCCCTCGTCCGTTCCGAAAAGGGCATTTCCTGGGGAATTAGGGGCCGGCGGGTTTGGAGTTCGATCGCCAACCAGGCCAATTTATCCGCTTCGGGCATTTCCTCATAGGGAGTGGTGAGTACCCCCATATACTCGGCAATTTCGGCGATCGCCTCGGCATGGCGGGAGGACTCTTGACGGAAATCCAACTGGGCCAAGTTGAAGCCATAGACTTCCAACTGGGTAATTAGATTTTCCAACTCCAAACAGGTCAGCCCTGTTTCGGTGAGATTACGCTGAATTAGTCTTAACTCCTCTAATAATTCTTCCCCAGTGCGATAGTGATTTTCGGCCGGCATGGTGATCATGGTTTGCCGTTCTTCCGGGTTGGCTAAACGGTTATTGCGTCGCAGGGTATTTTCCAGCCGTTGGGTAACGTAGGCCAGCTTCATTCGATAGGGTTCCTGGCGATAGCGGAGGGAAAGTTCCTCGTACACTTCCGGCAATTGAATGCGGTCCCGTTCTAGGGAATCCAACAATTCCTGGGACACCTTACACCAATGGAGGGAAGGACTGAGAATAGCCACCAGTTCTCCCAAGCTAAACAGATATTTCCCCAGCACTAAACCCCTTTGATAACAAGCCGTTTGCCAGGTTACCTCCGGAGTTACGGAAGGGTTGCCGTCCCGATCGCCGCCGACCCAGGAGCCGAAATAGCAAAAATTAGCCCGGGGGGCCCGCAGATGGGGAAAGGTTTCCTTGATAGCTTGCCCTAGGCGTTTGGACAATTCCGGCACCGCATCGAATAGCACCTCATCAAAATAATGGAGGGAATAGTCCACTTCATCCAACACGGTGGGTTTGAACTGATGGAGCTCGTCAGTGCGCCACCAGAAACGAATTTCCTCTGTTAATTGGGCGATCGCCGTTTTTGCGTCCCAGGTGTTGAGCCAGTCCCGACCCACAACGGAACCCTGGAGTTGATCCAACTTGCGCAGAATGCGGTCTACCCTTCTTTGCTTGCGGCGAATGGTGTGGCGGACAATTTCCGTGGGATGGGCGGTGATGACCAGACGAATGTCCAGATGATCCAGTAAATTTTGGATATGTTGGGGGGGCACATTGAGACTTTTTAGCTCCCTCATCAACCAGTGAAAAGTACCCACTGAAGCTTGTACTTCGTTTTGATCAATGCCTACCGGCAAAGGCCCCGCCGAGGACCCAAGCCTTGACGGGTTCACCAGTTCTTCTTCATTGCCAGCCTGCTCATAAAAGTTGGTTTCCTGGGAAGCTTCCCAACGGTTACGTTGTTGCTCGTTTTGTTCGTAGTGCTGTTCAACAATGTTAATCAACTGAAAATACAACGCAAAAGCCCGGGCTGCCCGGATGGCATCATTGAGTTCCAAATGCTCAATCCGCTGGGTAATGCCCATGATGACTTCTTCGGAAATCTCGCTGGAGATCGCCTCATGGGTACCCTGGAGCCGCAATTCCGTCAGTAAATCCACCAATTCCTGGCCACACTCACTCTGTAGCACCCTTTCCCACAATTCCTCCACCATCTTTAACCGCTGGTAAAGCACCGACTCTTCTTCAGAGTTGGAACCATTGCCATTACCAGACCAGTTAGTGGAAAGACCGAATGCAGGAACTGCCAAGTTCATGGGAACCTCTAGGACAAGATAGTGACGCTAACAACACCCAGAATGCGTTGCTACTGTACAAGATACTACGGGATTATCACCCCCTCACTCCGCATCCCAGGCTACAGCCAGCGGTTTGTCGATGCTCTCCCCAGATTAAGGCAGAAAAAAACCCCTGGGGCAGGGGAAGGAAGAAGACAATGGAGTAGGGCACTAAAAGCTAAAATCACCGCAGTCATAGATGAACAAAAACTTAAGAATGGTGTCTAGTAGGCTAGGGTTTCTAGGGTTTGACGCAGATAGTGACGTACTTGGGCGTCTAGCAGGAGAGGGGCCACAGTTTCCGTTTTAGACACCACAGCCTCACCGTTATCATCCTGCCAGCATTTGAAACCGGAGCTGTCGGCGATCGCCAATTTGAGACTGTTCCAGATGGCGGAATCAGAGTTAGAAGCAGATGCAAGGGTAGCAGTAGTCATATTTTTATATCTCGCAGTGGTGGTCAGGAAACAACGAACGGGGTCCGACGTAACTTTGAGGTAACAGCCAAATACAGCTATGTTGTCGGCCTTAGCTCAACTACCTTCAGGTTAACTCAACTTTGGGGAGCTGGACTGTCAAGTCAAGCACAATTGTAAAGAAAATTCAACAGAGTTGCCATCACCGGGAATCAATGGACTGGGTTAGGATTGGGGAAGAGGGGAGCATTTTCTTCCCAGTTGCTGATTTTCCGGCTTCAACCGCAGGCCCAAGCCATTTATATGTCCCCTGTTTATCTTTGGATTGTAGCAGGCACCATACTCTGCCTTGTGGAAGTTATTTTCCCGGTGGATTTTGTCGCCGTTGTGATGGGGTTAAGCGCTGTGGCCACCGCTGGGGTGGCCCTGTTGGTCCCCGGCAGTTTTGCGCTCCAGTCCCTTTGTTGGCTGGGATTATCGGTGTTGTCAATTATTTTACTGCGGCGCTTTCTCCCCCGTCCTCGGCAGAAAAGTATTTTGCGGGATGCGGTGGAGGGCCAGTGTTTGACAGCTATTTTGCCCGGGGAAACTGGTCGGGTGCTCTATGAGGGCAATTCCTGGCGAGCGGAATGTCAGGATCCCGATGTGGCGATCGCCATTGATGAAAAAGTTTATGTGGTGGGGCGCAGTGGCAATACGTTATTGGTCTATCCGGCCAATGCTCTCCAAGGGCGATCGGATATTCAACACCCAAATTTTTGACAGGAATTTAAGCTTGTCCCAACCAAAATATTGTCAATGGATGTCAACTTCTGCTTTAACGGCATTCAATTCATCTGGAATGAGGGGAAAGCAAGAATTAATCCACTCAACCATGATGGAATTACTTTTGAGCAGGCTGTGGAAGCTTTCTTCGATCCCATGCTTGTGGTGGTTGATGCCAGTCGCAATGATGAAGCAAGGGAGGCGGTGATTGGCTTGGATCGACGTTGGAACTTGTTGTACGTTGTCTTCATTGAACGAGAGAATGAGGCTATTCGAATCATTTCAGCCCGCAAAGCGACACGTCAGGAGAGGGATCTTTATGAAGCCTGAGACATTAAAAAAGCGGTTAGACAAAAATCGTCCTATGACGACTATTACAGTCCGCATACCGGTAGATGTAATTGAAGATTTGAAGCGAGTTGCGCCTTTACTTGGTTTTTCCGGCCATCAATCCTTGGCAAGAACTTATATTGGTCAAGGTTTGCGGTCTGACTTGGAACTCCTAGAAAATGACGCCGTGTTGGCATTGATTGCCAGCCTTAAGCGTCACGGTGTCACCGATGAAGTAATTCAAGAGGCTTTAGTTGACGTTGCCCAACGTTAGGTTGACCCCAATTTAGGGAGAATATAGGAATTGACGTAAATTTTGGTAACGAACCCATTCCCCATGACCTGTTTACCCCCCTGGATAATTATTGACCCTTGGCTCCAGCAATGGTTGGCGGAGGACATTGGTCGGGGAGATTGGTCTACCCAGGGCCTTGGTTTACAACATCGGGGCCAAGCCCGTTGGGTGGCGAAGGAAAATGGTGTGATGGCGGGATTACCCATGGCCGCTCGGATTTTTCAGCTTTTGGATCCCTCCATGGAATTTCAGGGATTAGACCAAGAAGGTAAAACCGTCCAGTCCGGCACCATAATTGCCACCATGGCGGGAGATTTAGGCAGTTTACTGACTGGGGAAAGGGTGGCCCTCAATTTGGTGATGGGTTTGAGCGGCATTGCCACCATGACTAGGCAATACGTCCAGGCGATCGCCGACTATCCCAGCCGTTTTGTGGATACCCGGAAAACCACCCCAGGGTTGAGGGTGTTGGAAAAATATGCCAGCCGTTTGGGGGGAGCCATGAACCATCGTCTCGGCTTGGATGATGCGGTGATGGTCAAGGATAACCACATTCAAGCGGCCGGAAGTATTACTAAAGCCGTGCAGACCCTACGGCAAAATTTGCCCTATCCCCTGGCCATTGAGGTGGAAACCAGCAATTTGGAGGAAGTGAAAGAGGCGATCGGCGCCCAGGTGGAAATTATTATGCTGGATAACATGGACACCGAAACCATGGCCGCTGCAGTGAAATTAATCCGCCAAGCCAACCCCCTCATCCGCATTGAAGCTTCCGGCAACGTTACCCTGGCCAATCTCACGGCGATCGCCAGCACTGGGGTGGACTTTATCTCCAGCAGTGCCCCCATCACCCGTTCCCCCTGGTTAGACTTGAGCATGCAAATTGTGCAAAATTGAACAAATCTGGCTAATTTATGCCCAGCCTTGGAAACTTAAACCGGAGTCGAGCCATCTTCAATAGGCAGTGACGGCTTGCCCCCGGCCCATAGCCATTGTCCTCCGCTTTCCCCCAGCCCCAAGTTTTTATGAATAATTCCGATTTCCTGTCTTTTTTCCCTGAGCCTGACAATGATGATACGGCGGATGTCAACGTCGAAGAATTGGCCCTGCTATTCAATGGGATAGGCGGAGATGTACAGGAGCAGGTAAATCCCTCTGACCAGGAGCATTTTGGCACCATGCTCGATGGCATCGAAATGTTAGAAGAAATGCTGGTGGAAACGGAATTAGCTGGGGAAGCGGCCCTGCAGGAAATGACCCCCTTGGAGCAGGAAACGTCCGTTATGTTCGAGGGAGACGATTTACAGTACGAAGAAGTGGATGACCATAACCCAGTGGTCCTAATTCCACCCTTTCTCCGGGCCCATGAAGCCTTACAGGAACAGGTTATTAGCCTGGGGCAACGTCTAGCTTCCACAGAACAGGAACTCCTGGGACACCAGCGTCGAGCTTCCAGTGCCGAAAATTTGATTCAAGACCAGGCGATCGCCCTAACCCAGGCTCAGGAACAATTAGCCCATACGGTGGCGGAACTGCAGGTTTACCAAGAAGCTTGTAAGCAACAACAATTGCAGGTGGAAACCCTGACGGAACAATTGGAGGTGAGCCAAGGGCAAGTCATCGCTCAGCAAAATCAACTGGATGGGGGAATGGCTGATAAGGGGGCGGAAAACCAAGAGCTCCAAGCTCTAGTAACTAGCCTCACAGCGGAAAATGAACAATTAAAAGGACAGATCGGCCGTCATGACTCGGAAGTGGCCCGCTTTGAGCAACAACTCCAGGAACTGAGGGCCCGTCTGCAACGGCAACAACGCTACGCCCTCCAATATAAGTCCGCCCTGGAGCAATACCTGGCCCAACCTGATCTTCTGCCCCTGGGCGACATTGGTGAGGTGGTGGCCAATGTAACGGCCCAGTCCAAGGAAGTGAAACCCTGGGCCAGCGTCGGCGATGTGTTGGCTTCATTCTCCAGTGTTAACAATGAACCGCCCAGTGCCCCCGTGGCCGACCTAACACCGGGTCTAGTTAATTATTCCCCATCCCCTGCCCAGGAGATTACATCCCCAACAGAGGCAACCCATGGGGATAAAACAGAGGAAATTTCTCCCCCGCCCCAACCTTCCCCGACCCCAGCAGTACCAGCCATTGATCGACTAACTTTTGCAGTCAAAGAACCTCGACCTTCCCGTCGTGCCATTGATCTGCCCAGCTTTTTGCCCCGTTCTACCCCGATTGGGTAATCTTAAGCTTGCACCGCAATCAGGCAAGATAGCAGCCCGATGGAGTTGAAATTGGGATCGGCCCCAGCTCAATGGACAATGGCGTTGACCATTTTGATGCAAAACCCCGGTTATTCCCACCCCGGAGTCAATGCAACCCAGTTTCGTTGCCCTGCCTGGGGGAGCAGTCAATTTTCCTTTAATAGTTTATGAGTAATCTTTCGATCGCCGATGGGGTCCGCCTCGGTATTGCAGTGGGGGTGGCCAAGACTGTTACAGCCGTGGTAAAAGCCCTGCGCTTGGGTTCCGCCAGTGTGTTACCGGGGGAAATTGCCCGTCGTTTACATCCTAAAATGCTGGGGCTGTTAGCTCAACAAGTGTCCCAAGGGGTGATTTTAGTGGTGGGCACCAATGGCAAAACTACTACCTCATTGCTGCTAAGGAAAATTTTGGTGGACCAGGGTTATCGGGTGACCCACAATGCCACCGGCGCTAACTTGATCAATGGTTTAATTACTGCTCTGTTGGCCGATGCCAACCTATTTGGGCGTTTATCCACCGATTTTGCCATTTTGGAAGTGGATGAAAATGTCCTCCCCCTGGTGCTCAAGGATTGTCAACCCAGGGCAATTTTGGCCCTGAATCTTTTCCGGGATCAACTAGACCGCTATGGGGAAGTGGATAGCATTAGTCAGCGTTGGCAAAAGGCGATCGCCCCCCTACCGGAAGACACCATCATTGCCGTCAATGCTGATGATCCCACCCTTTCCCATCTGGGGCAAAAGTTAGCCCAACAGGTTTGTTACTTTGGCTTGAGCGAACCAGATTTATACCTGGAGGAAATTCCCCATGCGGTGGATTCCATTTACTGTCCCCAGTGCGGAACTTCCCTAGATTATCAAGGGGTTTACCTTTCCCATTTGGGGGATTTTCAATGTCCTAGCTGTGGATTTCACAAAAGCCAGCCGGCTTTCCATAGCAGTGAGTGGCCCCAAATTCTCATCGGTGTTTACAACAAATACAACACCCTAGCCGCCGGTTTGGTAGCTCAACAATTGGGCATCAAGACAGAGAAGATTTTCAACAACATCCGCAGTTTCAAGGCGGCTTTTGGTCGGGCAGAGGAGTTAGACGTGGAGGGCAAACATGTCCGCATTCTCCTGTCTAAAAATCCGGTGGGCTTAAATGAAACCATTCGGGCTGTCAATGACCTTAAACTGCAAGGACAATGCTCCACTACCCTGTTGGTACTCAATGACCGCATTGCCGATGGCACCGACGTTTCTTGGATTTGGGATGTGGACACTGAACCCCTGGTGGCATCCGGGGGAACTTTCATAGTCAGCGGCGATCGCCTTTATGACATGGCCCTACGTTTGCAATATAGCCAGGAAAATTTAATTCAACCCAGCCAGGGAAATGAGGCGTGGGATGGACAAACATCGAGGCTAATTTTGGAGGAAAACCTCGAAAAAGCAGTGCAAATTGCCTTGGAACTCACCCCTGAGGAAGAAACTCTCCATATCATTCCCACCTACACTGCCATGCTGGAAGTGCGGGGTATCCTAACTGGCCGCAAAATTCTCTAGGAGTCTGTTGGTCGGGTTTTATTGTTTCTCAGTTTCTCAATCCATTCCCTCAAACCACTCTAATACGGGGGGGATTTTTATCTCGATTCTTGCCAGGCCAACATCAGTAACGCATTGACAATGCCAGCGGCCACGGGGGAACCGCCCTTATTTCCTTCCACCCTAATTTGGGGACAGGGCAAGGTGGATAAAGTTTCCTTGGCTTCCAGAACCCCAATGAAGCCCACCGGCACTCCGATCACTAAAGCTGGTCTGGCCTCACCGACGGCGATCGCCTGACAAAGGGTTAAAAGGGCGGTGGGAGCATTACCAATGACGTAGATCGCTTCGGGAAATTGGGTAATACAGTGGTCCATGCCGGTTTCGGTGCGGGTTTTGCCAGGGGTGGCCGTGGGCGCAAAATCAATTGCCGTTTGGATGGGATTGCTAAAAGTGCGCTGTACTAAACCTTGAATGCCCTGTTTGACCATATTCACATCCACCACAATGGTTTGGCCCTGGCGCAAACTTTTTATCCCCCTGGCGATCGCCTGATTGGTCAGCAAATCTGGATCAAATTCAGCCTTGGCTAAATCCGGGGTAAAACGGAGCAGGTGAAGAAAATCAAAGTCGGCGGTGCTGTGGATCACCCGACGGGCAATGGCATATTCCTGGGCAGAAAGATTATGGGGCCCCACAGAACGGTCAATGTGGGCAAAGCTTGCCAGCAAAATGGGATGTTCTAGGGGAATCATTGGCGATTAGATTCCGGCAAAATCCGACCAATGGTACTGTTCTCTGGGCGGAAAGTCTCTTGGGCAACCCGTTGAATATCCTCTGGGGTCACAGCGGCGATCGCCTCTAGGCGGACAAAAAGATTACGCCAATCTCCGGTACGCACATTGTATTTCACCAACAGTTGGGCCATGCCCATATTGGAGTTGAGGGATTGCAGGGCAGAAATTTGTAGTAAGTTCTGGGCCCGTTCCAGTTCCTCCTGGGTTACAGGCTCCGTTTTTAACCGTTCAATTTCCCCATGGAGGGCTTGGCTAAGTTCATCCAAACTGCGGCCGGGGGCACTCTGGGCATAGAACATCAACAGGTTGGGAAATTTATCAGCGGGAAAACCGTTAAAGCCCTGGGCCATCAACGCCAACTGTTGTTCCTCCACCAGGGATTGATACAAACGGGACGTGCGGCCACTGCTGAGAATGGTGGTCATCACGTCAAACACCGCACTATCGGGATCATCAAAAGCCGGGCTGTGGTAACCCTCGAAATACCATGGCTGGGAAGGCAAGGTTAAATTAATTTCTTTTTGTTCCGTCTGGGGCGGTTCCACCACCGTTACCTGGGGCGTAGGGGGGCGCTTAGGGAAACGACCAAAATATTTCTGCGCCAAACTTTTCACTTGGTCAGCCTTCACATCTCCGACCACCGCAATGGTCATATTGCCAGGAGTGTAATATTTTTCATAAAAATCCGTCACATCTTGGCGGGAAAGGTTGCGGATATCCTCGTCATAGCCAATTACCGGGCGACGGTAGGGGTGCTTAGTAAAAGCAGTGTCTAAAAATTCCTCCACCATTTGCCCCACTGGGTTATTTTCCGTGCGCATACGCCGCTCTTCCAAAATTACTTCCTGCTCTTGGTAAAACTCCCGAAATACCGGTTCTAAAAACCGCTCCGACTCCAAAGACATCCACAGTTCCAATTTGTTGGCCGGCAAACTGTAGAAATAAAACGTAGCATCGGCACTGGTGGCCGCATTTAAGCCCACGCCCCCGGCCATCTGAATAATTTGCCCAAATTCATTCTGTTGCACTAAGCTCTGGGCCTGTTGTTGGATTTGCTTAAATTTTTCCTCTAACTTGGCCTCTGCCTCCTTATCCCCCTTGGCCCTGGCCTGGGTGATTTGTCCAAACACTTCGTCCAATTGGTCTAGTAGCTTTTGTTCCTGGGCAAAATTCTTGGTGCCAATGCGTTCTGTGCCTTTAAAGGCCATGTGCTCCAGAAAGTGGGCTACGCCGGTTTTTCCTACCGGTTCATCTACTCCCCCCACATCAAAGTAGGTGTAAAAGGAAACCACTGGAGCCTCGTTATTCTCCATGACGATAAATTTCAAACCATTATCCAGTTGAAACTCCGTCACCCGTTCGATCGCCTGGTCGAGGTAGGGTTTGAGGGTTTGGCTATTTCTTTCCCTAACAGGGCTGAGGTCAGCGGCGATCGCCGGGGTGGGCGACAGCAAAGGACTGTGCAGAGCTAACAGTAGCACCAGGGCACAAAGGGAACGGGGCAAGGAACTCAAGACCGGCAGGGGCATGGGGAGCAATAAACTATGAACGCAAACTACTTCTACCCATCACTTTAGACCATCGCGGTGGAGAACTTGGGCGCTTGCCGGGAGGGTTTAAGGAAGATTAAAATTTGTAACAGTGCTAATTTATCTGGCAAAGTTCAATCATAGGGTGAAGCCGAAATGCGTGTTGCAATTGTAGGAGCGGGATTGGCGGGGATGGCCACCGCAGTGGAATTGGTGGATGCGGGCCACGAAGTTGAACTTTACGAAGCCAGGAGTTTCATCGGCGGCAAAGTGGGCAGTTGGGTGGACGGCGATGGCAACCACATCGAAATGGGCTTGCATGTCTTTTTCGGCTGTTACTACAATCTTTTCAACTTGATGGAAAAGGTGGGAGCCAAGCAAAATCTCCGGCTTAAGGAACATACCCACACTTTTGTTAACCAAGGGGGCCGCATTGGCGAATTAGATTTTCGTTTCTTCACCGGCGCTCCATTTAACGGCTTAAAAGCATTTTTCACCACGTCCCAACTGGATACCCAGGACAAAATTGCCAACTCCATTGCCCTGGCCACCAGTCCCATTGTGCGGGGCTTAGTGGACTTCGATGGAGCCATGAAAACTATCCGGGATTTAGACAGAATCAGTTTTGCGGAATGGTTCCTCAGCAAAGGCGGTAACGAAGGTAGTTTGAAAAAAATGTGGGACCCGATCGCCTATGCGTTGGGTTTTATTGATACGGAAAACATTTCTGCCCGGTGCATGCTGACCATTTTTCAGTTGTTTGCCGCCCGCACAGAGGCCTCAGTGTTGCGGATGTTGGAAGGCTCACCCCAGGAATATTTACATAAACCCATTCAGGAATATTTGGAAAAACGGGGAGCCAAGTTTTACACCAGGCATCGAGTCAAGGAAATTCACACCAAGGTATTTGACGGAGAAACTAAAGTAACCGGCTTAGTGATCAACGATGGCTCTGACAGCAAAACCGTAATCGCTGATGCCTATGTAGCCGCCTGTGACGTGCCGGGTATTAAAAACCTGTTGCCGGAAAGCTGGCGCACCCAATGGGACTTTTTTAACAAAATTTACTACCTGGACACCGTTCCCGTAGCCACAGTGCAACTGCGCTTTGACGGCTGGGTAACGGAAATGAATGACCCAGCCAAACGCAAACAGCTAGAACAAGCCTTTGGGTTAGACAACCTGCTCTACACCAGCGATGCGGAATTTTCCTGTTTTGCTGACCTAGCCCTCACCAGTCCCGCCGATTATTACCGACCCGGGGAAGGTTCCCTGTTGCAATTAGTGCTCACCCCCGGTGATCCCTTCATGAAAGAGTCCAACGAGGCGATCGCCTATCGTGTGCTTAAACAGGTTAAAGCTCTGTTCCCTTCCGCAGCGGATCTGAACATGACTTGGTACAGCGTGGTTAAGTTAGCCCAATCTTTGTACCGGGAAGCACCGGGCATGGATCTGTTCCGCCCCAGCCAAGCAACCCCGATCGCCAACTTCTTTTTAGCCGGTAGCTACACCCAACAGGATTACATCGATAGTATGGAAGGGGCCACCCTATCCGGTCGCCAGGCCGCCCAGGCTGTTTTGGCTAACCAAGCCCGTTTGCAAATCCCCGTCCCTTCCGCCCAATAATTTTTCTCAAATCCCATGGCTAATTGGCTAGAACATAGTGTGCAGGTGGAAGTGGATGCTCCCATTGAATTGGTGTGGCAACTGTGGTCTGACCTGGAGCAGATGCCCCGCTGGATGAAATGGATTGATTCCGTCAAAGTGCTGGAAGATGATCCAGAGCTTTCCCGGTGGAAGCTGGCCAGTGGCAGTTTGGAGTTCACCTGGCTGTCGCGGATTACTAAATTAATTTCCCAACAAATTATTCAGTGGGAATCGGTGGATGGTTTGCCCAACCGGGGCGCTGTGCGCTTTTACGATCGCCAAGGGAAAAGTATTGTCCGCCTCACCATTGCCTATAACGTACCGGGTTGGCTGGGGTTATTGATGGATAATCTCTTCCTCGGTCGGGTGGTGGAATCTACCATCCAAGCAGACCTAGAACGCTTCCGGGAATATATCAATAAGTTACAGGCTCCATAAACTAAAATCACAGTAGGCGGTCATAACCGGCATCTTGAGCATTAACAGCAAATATCGAGGTCACTGTGGCGGAGAAAACAAAAGTCTCAAGAAGCTTGTTAGTCCTTGACGACGAAAAAGATGTCGCCGCCACAATCTGCATGATGGCTGCCACCGCAGCCTATGACGCTGACTATATTGATGATGCTGACATTTTTCTAGAGAAAGTGGCCTCCTCGGCACCAACCCACGTGGCGGTAGATTTGCAACTAGCTGATCGTGATGGGATAGAAGTTATCCGTAAGCTAGCAGAGATGAAATGCAAGGCGGCAGTGATCATTATGTCTGGTCTAGGAGGACGCATACTAGAATCCTCTGCTAGGGCCACCACTGAAAACGGACTTCGGCTTCTGGGCACCCTAGCCAAGCCCTTTTCCCGTGCTCAACTTTTGGAATTGTTGGCAAAGGATGCCCATGAGACTGTTTCAACGCGGAAATTCCCAACCTATTCTGTTTCTGATGAACAAATCAGCGATGCGCTCAAGGCCAAAGTCTTTGTGGCCCACTTTCAGCCCAAAATTTCCTGTCTGACTGGCGAACTAGTCGGATTTGAATGCCTCGCCCGTTGGCCCCAAAAGGACGGTACTATGATCCCCCCGGATCAGTTCATTGGTTTGGCTGAGCAACGAGGAATGATTGATGCACTAACGCGACAAGTCTATCATTACGCCTTAGCCAACTTGCCCCTACGAAACCATAGATCTCCATTGAAATATGCGTTGAATCTTTCACCAATCAATTTAAAAGATACAAATTTTCCCAACTGGTTAAGAAATAAATGCCGCGAGCATAGTATTAAGCCATCACAGATTATTCTGGAACTTACAGAGACAGCTAGCATGGAAAATCCACTGGTGTTATTAGAGCATTTGACTCAGTTTCGCATCCATGGATTTCAGTTGTCCATTGATGATTTTGGTGTCGGTTACTCCTCCCTTGTGCAACTGGCACGGTTACCTTTTTCGGAACTGAAGGTCGACCAAATGTTCGTCAAAACTCTCTCCAGTTCCCAAGAGTCTCAGAAAATTGTCGCCGCTGTGGTTGGTCTTGGGAAGTCCATGGATCTGAATGTAGTAGCTGAGGGGGTAGAAAACACATCCGCTCTGGGGCTGTTGCGAGAGCTTGGTTGCGACGAAGCCCAAGGCTACTTTATCGGCAAGCCCATGGATGTTGTCACCGCCGGGAATTGGAGCAGCTTATCGGACAAGTAGGCATAATGAATCAACCAATGAATTTTCTATACAAGAGACTTTTCAAAGCGTCACCAAGCAAAATTCTGGTGCTCCAGCCCGACAGATTTGAGATTATTGCCGTCACGGATGAATACCTGAAGGCGACCGTTACAAAAGAAAGTGATATTGTCGGCAAGACCCTGTTTGAGGTATTTCCCGATGACCCCAATGACCCCAATGCGGATGGGGTAAACAGCTTGTCCGCTTCCCTGCAGAGAGTTATGTCGCTGAAAACAGCCGATATAATGGGTATACAACGTTATCCCATACGCCTACCCAATGGTACTTTTGAAGAAAGGTTTTGGAGTCCGGTAAATAGTCCTGTGTTAGATGAATTCGGAGTAGTCGAGTTTATTATGCACAGGGTAGAGGATGTGACGGAGATAGTTCATCAAAATAGTTTTGCCATCCTCACGGAGATCACCAAAACTGAAAACCGCATTGCTCTTCAGGATATTATTCTGCGGTCAAAAGAACTAAAGCAGACTCTATCAAAACTGCAGGAACATGAGGCTCGCATTCGCACCGCAGAGCGGATTCTGAGTCTTGGTACTTGGGAATATAATCCACAGACCGGCACTTTGAATTGGTCTAAGCAGGTGTTTGACATCTACGGTATGACCCCTACTCAAAAAACACTGGATGTCGAAGAATATTTTGCCATGGTACATCCAGATGATCGGGAAGCATCCATTGCCGTTTATCAGTCCTTTATGGAAGAAAATGCCCCCCGAATTGCTTTTGAACATCGTGTGACCACCCGTGATGGCGATGTTAGGCATGTTAAAGGCTTTGGTGAACGTCATTGGACACCGGACGGTGAAATCGTGGTTGGCTGTGTTCAGGACATTACCTCGTTTATCAGAAATCGAGACAAACTTACCCAAGCGGAATACCTTTTACGTCTAGCAGGGGAAAAGGCCAGGCTAGGAGGTTGGCGGGTTGAACTCGATCCGCCGGTTGTCACTTGGACGTCGGAGACCGCGGTGATTCATGGTATGCCAGCCGGTTACTCTCCCCCTGATGTGGCCACAGCAGTTCAGTTTTATGCGCCCGAATTTCGTGAATTTATCATGGAAGTTTTTGAACGTTGTGTGCAGCAAGGGGAGGCTTTCGATGTCATCTGCCAACTTCAACTACCCGATGGGCGGAGTCCTTGGATACGGGCCATTGGTGAAGCCGAAAGAGATGCTCAAGGCAAGGTAATTGTTGTTCAGGGAGCGTTTCAGGATATTTCCACTTTGCGCGAGGCCCAGGACCGTTTTCAGTTAATATCCAAAGCCACCAATGATGTAATTTGGGACTGGAATTTTGCCACCAATAAAATCTGGTGGAATGCCTCCATAACGGATACGTTTGGATACACTTTGTCGGATATGGCGGGGCCTGACTCCTGGGCATTACGCATTCATCCGGAGGATCTAGAACGTGTTCTTCAAAGTATTCATCAAGTTATCGACGGTGAGGATAATTACTGGCAAAGCGATTACCGTTTTGTTAAAAGCGATGGGCAGTACGCTAACGTCATGGATCGTGGTTTTGTGACCCGTGATAGCCAAGGTAAGGCGACTCGTATGGTGGGAAGCATGCTCGATGTCACTGAGCGCATGGCCATGGAACAGAGGCTACGAGAATCGCAAAAACTCGAAGCTGTGGGACATTTAACCGGTGGTGTGGCCCACGATTTTAATAATTTATTAACAATTATTCTAGGTAACGCCGAAATGTTGTCGGAACTGGTGGCGGATCCAAACCTACAAAGTATGGCGGAAATGACATTATCGGCCGCTAAGCGTGGTGCCGAACTAACTAGCCATTTGCTGGCCTTTGCCCGCCGCCAACCCCTTGACCCGAAAGTGATAAATATTAATCATTTAGTGGAGGCGATGTGGGGCCTGATTCGTCTCACCCTACCGGAAAATATTGAGCTTGAATTTGTCCCCGATCCTGATCTAGGCATTACAGAAATTGATGCTGGTGAACTGGAAACAGCATTGTTGAATCTGGTAGTCAATGCCCGCGATGCCATGCAAGATGGGGGTAAATTAACCATTGAGACCTCCACTGCTGTGCTGGATAGTGATTACGCCGATCGCCACTCTGAAGTGATAACGGGCGAGTATGTCATGATTTGTGTTTCGGACACTGGCATTGGCATGGATGCAGATACGGTGAGCCATGCCTTTGAACCCTTCTTCACCACTAAAACGGTGGGTAAGGGCAGTGGCCTTGGTTTAAGCATGGTCTTTGGTTTTACCAAACAATCGGGTGGACATATAAAAATTTATTCCGAACCCGGTGAAGGCACGGCCGTTAAACTCTACTTCCCGATGGTGAGAGGTGCCCAGCAAGTAAATTATCAACCAACCCAGGAATCATCACCGGAAGGTGGTACGGAGCATATTTTGATTGCCGAGGACGACGATTTGGTACTGAAACACCTTGAAGCTCAGTTGCGCTCCCTAGGTTATCGCGTCACAGCCGTCACATCCGGCCCCGATGCACTAAAAGTCTTGGGCAGCCATAACGATATCGAGCTTTTGCTTACCGACATAATTATGCCCGGTGGCATGAACGGGCGGGAATTAGCTGATCGTGCCAAGGCAATGTATCCCAAACTCAAGATTTTGTTCACCTCTGGCTACACCGAGAACGCCATTGTTCATCACGGTCGCCTTGATCCGGGAGTGGACCTGCTAAGTAAACCCTATAATCGTTTGGAACTGGCAACTAAGGTAAAGCGTGTAATTCGAGGTTCTGGCAGTTGAAAACCTTTGCTGATTTTGCTAGATCATCTTACTTACATGTCGGCCTGATTTGGCTTTTTTGGGCCTTGGTATTCTACACCGACTTTCTCACTCCCCTTGGCTTTGCCCACGGTATCCTCTATGTCCCCGTTCTAATCTATGCCATGGTAGTGCCGGGTATAGGGGGGCGACTACAACTGATGGTACTGATAGCGGCCCTGACTTCCACGATTTTGTCTTATTCACTGATACCCAATCACTCCGATTTATCAAATATATACATTTTCAGTAACCGCTTACTGTCAGTGGCCATACTTCTATTAACCTATTTTTATTTCCAAAAGCTGCGTGCTACCAATCAGCAAAATATTACTATTCGTAAATTGGAGCAATCTCAACGTCAGACATTGGCTGATTTCCTTGAGGCTATGCCGGTACAAGTTTGGTCTGCCGATGCTAGTGGTGTCATAGATTTCGTCAGCAGCGGCTTGGTAACTTTTTCCGGTAGGAGCAGGGAAGCTATTCTCAATGACTGGATTGAACTCCTCCACCCTGAAGATCGAAAAAATACCATTGAAGCCTGGAGCCACTCGGTAAAAACTGGAACCCCATATCATATTGATTTTCGGCTAAGACGCCATGATAAAAAGTACATCTGGTTTAGTACCCAAGCCGTTGCTCAACGAGATGAAAATGGCAGGATACAGCGCTGGCTGGGTTCCTCAATTGACATTGACGATCTGCGTCGATTTCGAGAAGAATCTGAGCGAATAGCGGCAAAGTTTCGACATACCGTAGAAAGTATTACCGATGCCTTGTTTACCCTTGACCATGACTTTCGATTTACCTATTTAAATCAGAAGGCGGCGGAAATATTGGGTGGTACGGTTGAAGATTTACTGGGGGAAATTATCTGGCGAAAATGTAGTATTGGCTATCATAGCTCTTTTGCTGTATGGTATCGCAGGGCTGCACAGACAGGACAAAAACTACATTTCGAAGAATATTTTCCCCCCGATGATAAGTGGCTCGAAGTGCGTATCTATCCATCTCCTGATGGCCTTTCAGTATATTTTTCAGATATTTCAGAGCGGCGAAAGGAACGTGAACAACTACGGTTACTAAATATCGCTGTGTCCAAGCTCAATGACATTATTCTTATTACCGAAGCAGAGCCCCTGGATGAGCCGGGACCAAAAATTGTCTATGTCAATCCAGCCTTTGAAAAATTGACAGGGTACACATCCCAGGAGATCATTGGACGTAGTCCCAGATTATTACAAGGTCCCCAAACAGACCCTGGGGAATTAAGCCGGATTAAGACAGCCCTGGAAAATAAAGATTCAGTCCGTGCACAGCTTATCAACTACACAAAGACAGGCAAACAATATTGCATTGAACTTGAGATTATTCCCTTGCTAGATGACAAGATGCTCTGTACTCATTTGGTCTCAGTGCAGCGTGATATTACTGCGCGAATACAAATGGAACAGAGGCTAAGGGAGTCGCAAAAACTGGAAGCTGTGGGACATTTGACCGGTGGCGTGGCCCACGATTTCAATAATTTATTAACGATTATCCTGGGTAACGCCGAAATGTTGTCAGAACTGGTGGCGGAGCCAAGTCTACAAAGTATGGCGCAAATGACGTTATCGGCCGCTAATCGTGGTGCCGAACTAACCCGTCATTTACTGGCCTTTGCCCGCCGCCAACCCCTTGACCCGAAAGTGATAAATATTAATCATTTAGTGGAGGCGATGTGGGGCCTGATTCGTCGAGCCCTACCAGAAAATATTGAGCTTGAATTTGTCCCCGATCCTGATCTAGGCATTACAGAAATTGATGCTGGTGAACTGGAAACAGCATTGTTGAATCTGGTGGTCAATGCCCGTGATGCCATGCAAGATGGAGGTAAATTAACCATTGAGACCTCCACTGCTGTGCTGGATAGTGATTACGCCGATCGCCACTCTGAAGTGATAACGGGCGAGTATGTCATGATTTGTGTTTCGGACACTGGCATTGGCATGGATACAGATACGGTGAGCCATGCCTTTGAACCCTTCTTCACCACTAAAACGGTGGGCAAGGGCAGTGGCCTTGGTTTAAGCATGGTCTTTGGTTTTACCAAACAATCGGGTGGACATATAAAAATTTATTCCGAACCCGGTGAAGGCACGGCAGTTAAACTCTACTTCCCGATGGTGAGAGGTGCCCAGCAAGTAAATTATCAACCAACCCAGGAATCATTACCGGAAGGTGGTCCGGAGCATATTTTGATTGCCGAGGACGACGATTTGGTACTGAAACACCTTGAAGCCCAGTTGCGCTCCCTAGGTTATCGAGTCACAGCCGTCACATCCGGCCCCGATGCACTAAAAGTCTTGGGCAGCCATAACGATATCGAGCTTTTGCTTACCGACATAATTATGCCCGGTGGCATGAACGGGCGGGAATTAGCTGATCGTGCCAAGGCAATGTATCCCAAACTCAAGATTTTATTTACCTCTGGCTACACCGATAACGCCATTGTTCATAACGGTCGCCTCGATCCGGGGGTGGAGCTGCTAAGTAAACCCTATAATCGTTTGGAGCTAGCAACTAAAGTGCGACAAGTGCTGAGCCAAAAACGTTAACTTTTGTTCAAATACCTGACTAGGATGAATTCAATGAAATATTTCCATTTGAGCAATGGGGAGCAGATTCCTGCCCTAGGTCTGGGAACGTGGAAGTCGTCCCCCCAAGTGGTAGGCCAAGCCGTTGAGCAAGCTTTGGACTTGGGGTATCGCCACTTTGACTGTGCCGCCATCTATGGCAATGAGGCGGAAATTGGATCCACTTTTGCCAATGCTTTCAAGAAGGGTTTGGTAAAGCGAGAGGATCTCTGGATCACTTCCAAGCTGTGGAGTAATGCCCATCATCCCGACGCGGTTTTACCTGCTCTCCAAAAAACTTTGCAGGATTTGGGCCTAGATTATTTGGATCTGTATCTAATCCATTGGCCGGTGGTCATTCAACCCGGTGTTGGGTTTCCTGAATCCGGTGATCAGTTATTGCCATTTACCCAAGCTTCCCTAGAAGGAACCTGGCAAGCCTTAGAGAAAGCAGTTGATTTAGGACTCTGTCACCATATTGGGGTGTCTAATTTCAGCCTTAAAAAGTTAGAAATGCTCCTGTCCATGGCCCGTATTCGCCCCGCCGTCAATCAGGTGGAACTTCACCCCTATCTCCAGCAATCAGACTTACTGGCGTTTGCTGAATCCCAAAACATTTTACTCACGAGTTATTCTCCCCTGGGCTCTGGCGATCGCCCGGCGGCTTTTCAGAAGGAAGCAGAACCAAAATTACTAGCTGACCCAGTGATTGCTGGGATTGCGACTGAACAAGGATGCAGTGCGGCCCAAGTCCTTTTAGCCTGGGCAATTAAAAGGGGAACTGTAACTATTCCGAAGTCGGTTAATCCTGAACGACTACTACAAAATTTGAAGGCGGCAGATATTACCCTCACTGATGCCCAAATGGCAAAAATTGCGGCACTAGACCGTCATTATCGCTACGTCTCAGGGGAGTTTTGGACAATTCCAGGCAGCCCCTATACCTTAGAAAACCTATGGGATGAAATCTAAACTTTGTTTTGAATTATAGAAAACCATGCCGAGCATTACTGTCCAAGGAAAAATCATTAACTGTCAGAGGGGAGCTAATCTCCGGCAGGTGTTGCTGAGAAACCAGATTCCCGTCCATAACGGCAATGCCAAAATCATAAATTGCCGGGGTTTGGGAACCTGTGGAACTTGTGCAGTGGCGATCAAGGGCGAGGTTTCGACATTGGGTTGGAAGGAACAGACCCGTTTATCCCTGCCTCCCCATGTCCCCGAAACGACTCGGCGGCTGGCCTGTCAGGTCAAAGTCTTGGGCAACCTGACAGTGACTAAATTTGATGGTTTTTGGGGCCACGGCGATCATCTTAATTACTAGGGGATAACTGGCGATCGCCGTCAATATTATTTTTTTGCTATCTCTGATTTTTGCTCGTCCGTATGTTGCTATCTTAATTTTTTTATCATTTCAATTCATTAAAATATTACAGAAACTTACCTCAAAGGAAGGAAGCGTGATGATTCTCGAACTGAACCGGGAACAACTGGAAAAAATGAAATCCCATCCTGGCTTCATTGCCGCCTTAGACCAAAGTGGAGGTAGCACGCCGGGTGCATTGGCCGATTACGGAATCGAACAGGATACCTACTCTGGTGACGACGAGATGTTCGCGCTGGTGCATCAAATGCGGACCCGCATCATGACTAGTCCCGGCTTCAGCGGCGATCGGATTTTGGCGGCGATTCTGTTCGAGGACACCATGGACCGGGAAGTTGAGGGAGAGCCCACTGTCAACTACCTTTGGAAGCAGAAGCAAATCGTACCGATTCTGAAAGTCGACAAGGGACTAGCCGAAGAGAAGGACGGAGTCCAGTTGATGAAGCCCATACCCCAGCTTGACGATCTGCTAATGAAAGCCAAGAAAATAGGCATCTTCGGCACAAAAATGCGGTCGTTTATCAAACAGGCCAATGGGGCCGGTATCGAGGCGATCGTGAACCAGCAATTCGGGCTAGCCCAGCAAATTATTGCCGCCGGACTGGTACCAATCATTGAGCCAGAGGTGGACATTCACTGCCCAGAGAAAGCTATGGCAGAAACACTACTCAAAACTGCCATTCTGAAGCATCTTGAACAATTGTCCAAAGAACAGTGGGTGATGCTCAAACTTACCCTGCCGGAGCAAGACAACCTTTATAGCGATTGCATTGAACATTCCAGTGTTTTGAGAGTGGTTGCTTTGTCTGGTGGCTACTCCCAAATGGAAGCCAATGAACGCCTGGGTAGGAATCACGATGTCATAGCAAGCTTTTCCCGAGCCTTGACTGAAGGGTTGACCGCCCAGCAAACCGATGGCGAGTTCAACACCATGTTGGATGAATCCATTCAAAAGATCTATCAGGCATCACTCACATAATCTGTGGTAGGGAAAAATTTCATACTTTTAAGGGGCGCCCAAATTAAAGCACAGTAAAACTTGCCCCTGCCGTCCTCCCGTCTAACTTTGCCCATTTGCGTTAACTGGTCTGCAAAGTGTTGTATCAACCCACAAATCTCTCCAAGGAACAGGGTAAACCTCTCTGGATGAAACTAGAAGCAGTCCTGCTGTACATGAGTGGTATGTCAATCAATGCTAAGGCAAAACTATTGGGAGTTTCCACTCAGTCAGTGCTCAACTAGGTTAGAGATTTTGGTGAAGCAAACTATGAAAAACCAGCCCCAGACTCAGCCATGGTGGTGGAATTAGATGAACTGTGGCATTTTCTCCAGATGAAAAAACAAGTTATGGATCTGGAAAGCATATGACCGTCTTATTGGGAGACTCATCGACTGGGAACTGGGAAATCTTGATAGTCAAACCCTAGGTCGTTTGCTGGAGAGACTGGCAAAGTGGAAAGTGACGGTGTACTGCACCGATGACTGGAAGCCTTATCAACAACTGCTGGATGAACATCCTGATGCGTTCCATGTGATTAGGAAAAGGGAAATCGTCGGGATTGAGAGAAACAACTCAGATAATCGCCATTGGTTTGCCGCCGGATGAAGGTTGTCTCCAAGTCAGCCGGCATGGTTGATATTACCATGGCAATATTTGCTAAATTCAGGGTCAATGACAGCATAGAATTGTTACGCAACTGGCGGCTTTCATTACTTGCTTGAAACTCTCTTCTTTTTATATCCAGAATTAATCCTAGATGCAAATATTTAAAGTACTCTAAACTTCTCACTTCTAGGAAC
The DNA here is from genome assembly GCF_014698605.1 of Synechocystis sp. FACHB-383. Lineage (NCBI taxonomy): Bacteria > Bacillati > Cyanobacteriota > Cyanophyceae > Synechococcales > Merismopediaceae > Synechocystis > Synechocystis sp. FACHB-383. Next base: position 148,640 of record NZ_JACJTJ010000030.1, read on the forward strand.
AAGTCTCTGTAGGCTCAGCAATATTTGTCTATGAATTCTACTGTTTCTCTGGCTTTACGGGGGGCTACCATATGCCACCTCTAGCTTTCAGCTTTTTTTTCTATTCTATCTTCCCTTTTCTGATAGAAGAGCGATAGCTTGACCACAAATTATGAGCGGGTCAGAACATATCATCGAGCCGAGTCACGATCCGTTTAAAGACCTCTTGGCAATACCCTCAAGTTTCCTTCAAACAATCAAAATATGCTTGATAATTACCAAGCTACTTTTCCCCCAAATCATAGGAGGGACTAAGCCAACCCTTGCGCCAGAAGAAATAGAGGGAGCCTCCGGCAATTAAAATCATCACTATCCAGGTAATATAGTAGCCCCACGGACTATTTAATTCTGGCATGTCTTTGAAGTTCATACCGTAAACCCCAGCAATAAAAGTTAGGGGGATGAAAATAGTGGAAATAACAGTCAAAAACTTCATCACCTCGTTCATTTTATTACTCATGGCAGTCATATAAACCTCCATTAAACTCGAAGCTAATTCCCGGTAAGCCTCAATAATATCTAACACTTGAATAATGTGGTCGTAGCAATCTCTAAAATAAATTCTTACGTCTGCTGTTACGATGGAATTGGTGGTGTCCCGGAGCAGCACATTCATCACATGGCGCAGGGGCCAAATTAACCTTCTCAGGGCCAACAATTCCCGACGAATATGGTAAATTTCCTCCATCAATGAACTATTGGGATTACGAATAATGGTATCTTCTAGGGCTTCGATACGTTCCTCATAGTCTTCTAAGAGGGGAAAATATTCATCAATTAACATGTCAATTAACAAATAACAGAGGTAATCCGCCCCCTGTTGGCACACTTTTCCCTGGTTGGTACGAATTCTTTCCCGCAATGGATTAAAACAATCAATAATATGGCCTTCCTGGAAAGTTAACAGGTAACGTTTGCCCAACACAAAACTGACCTGCTCACTCTCAAATCCATCTTCTTCCCGGTTGGGGCGTACCCGATGGGCAATCACCATGACATGGTCGTTATAATCTTCCACCTTGGCCCGTTGGGGCACGTTAACAATATCTTCCAATAGCAGAGGGTGTAACTTAAAAATTTCCCCCACTTCCTTAAGCACCTCTTCACTGCCCAAACCTTCAATGTCCATCCAGGAAACGGTGTTGGTGCCTAGGTAGGGCCTGAGGGCGTTGGGACTAATATCAGATTTGCGGACAGCATGGTTGGGGCTATAGTCCACTAAGACTATGCGAGAAGGGGGCGCATCGGGTTCAATGCTGAGGGTCCCTGGTTCACTGCCCGGTTCATCGTAAAAATAGTCGAAATAGTCTTCCTCTTCCTCTGCTTCTGGGGGGCGGCGCAGTTGGCGCAGGAGAAAATCCTCAATGCCAGTTTGGGTTTGGGGCATGGCAAATGCTCAGGAAAACTAGTTGATTTTATCGCAGGCTGTTTAAAGTTTGTTTAAACTGCGGTTCTTTGACGATGGGGATTTGGGCATAAATTCCGACAATGTCGGGCTGGCCCTAAACTTTACCAAAACGACGTTGCCTTTGTTGATAGTCCCGCAGGGCTAAATGGAACGCTTGGCGGTCAAAGTCGGGCCAGAGAGTGGAGGTGACATAAATTTCCGCGTAGGCCATTTGCCAGAGCAAAAAGTTGCTGATTCTCAATTCTCCACTGGTGCGGATCAAGAGGTCGGGATGGGATAAACCTTCAGTATAGAGATATTTTTCCACCACCCCTTCATCGATGGTTTCTGGGTCTAACTTTCCCCCTTGCACTTCCCTGGCGATCGCCTGGCAGACATGGACAATTTCTTGGCGGCCGCCGTAGTTGGTGGCCACGGTGAAGCGGATTCCCGTATTATTTTTCGTATCTTCCATGGAGCGGGCAATTTCATCCTGGAGGGAACGGGGCAGGGAAGTAAGATTACCCACAAAGCGGATACGGACATTTTCCGCCATCATTTCCTTCAATTCCCGCCGTAGCACCCGCTCAAACAGGGTCATCAAAAATTCCACTTCTTCCAAGGGACGGCCCCAATTTTCGGTGGAAAAAGCATAGGCCGTCAGGGCAGAAATGCCCCAATCGTCGCAACAACGTAACAAATTCTTCAGGGAGTCCACCCCCCGCTGGTGGCCCATAATCCTTGGCATTCCCCTTTGCTTTGCCCAGCGGCCATTCCCATCCATGATGACCGCCACATGTTGGGGTAACCGTTGCTTATCCAAATCCGGCGGTAATGTTTCTAAGATGACAGGTTTAATAGTCATTTTTTGTCGTTTTGGGCAGTTGAGGAAGGCAGCCAAAGCAAACGTCTGAGTATTCCCCAACTTTGGTTACTCAGGCTACGGCTCAGGCGGCTGAGTTGGGGGGTAACGGACTCCCGCTCCGTGGGGGGGGCATATTCAGTTTCGAGCAATTCCTTTAGTTTACTGCTAGTCAGGGGACGGTTGAGATTTCCCCCCTGGGCCAGGGTAATGGAGCCAGTTTCCTCGGAAACGACAATACAAAGACAATTTTCACTTTTTTCGGTGATGCCCATGGCGGCACGGTGCCTGGTGCCCAACTGCCGAGAAGCACTGCGTTCTGAGAGCGGCAAAATCACCCCGGCGGACACTAAACGGGAGCCCCGGATAAAAATGGCTCCATCGTGGAGCAAGGTTTTTGGCTGAAAAATGGTTTGCAACAATTCCTTGGACAATTTACTGTCAATGGCTACCCCCCGATTGAGAAAAATACGGCTGTCTAAAATTCCTTGGGCTTCCATCACCATCAGAGCCCCAATCCGATTTTGGGACAGTTCCTTGACGGCATCGACAATTTCGTCAATGGCATCGGTGCTGGGGGGGCTAGAACTCCGCCGCCGCAATAATTCTAAAAATCTCCCTTGGCCAAGCAGTTCTAAAAATCGCCTCAGTTCTGCCTGGAAGATTACAGCTAGGGCCACCGCTGTGCCCAAGACAAATTTTTCCAGCACAAACTTCAACAATTCCAAATGGAGGCGATCGCTCACCACCTGGGCCACCATCAGCACCAACAGCCCCCTCATAATCCATAGGGTTTGATTTTCACCAAAGACCCGGCTTAGCAGGTAAAACAAACCGATGACTAAGCCAAGATCGAGGGCGCCATGGAGGAGGGGGAGTAGGGAGACAAAATCCGGGGGAAAGCCCGACATGGGTAAGGGGAGATGGTCGTTAGGGTGGGGGTGGGGAGAAATTTAGGAAAGTAGACGGTTGGGTAAACAATCCTGGCGTAATAGGTCGGTGTAGGTTTCCCGTTGCAGAATCAGGTTTGCTTCCCCTTGGCTTACTAGTACAGCGGCTGGGCGACCTAAACGGTTGTAGTTGGAAGCCATGCTGTAGTTATAGGCTCCGGTGGCGGTGACCACTAGAATGTCCCCTGGCTCAGCGGCGGGTAGGGCCACATCCTTAACGAGAATATCGCCGGACTCACAATGTTTCCCGGCCACGGTGACAGTTTCGCTTAGCTCATCGTTCATGCGGTTAGCTAGGGCAACGCGGTACACCGATTGGTAGGTGATGGGGCGGGGATTATCGGACATGCCGCCATCGACGGCAATGTAGGTGCGGATATTGGGCACGACTTTGCGCCCCCCCACCCGATAGGCCGTTACACAGGCAGACCCCACTAGGGAACGTCCCGGCTCAGCAATCAGTTTGGGGTAAGGGACATTATGGTGATCGCAGGCCTTGGCTACGGAGAGGGCCGCCGCTTGGGCCCATTCTTCAATGCTGGGGGGATCGTCACTTTCGGTGTAGCAAATTCCTAGGCCACCGCCGATGTTGAGTTCCTTCAGGGGCAGGCCGTAGGTTAAACCTTTGGCAAACCATTGCACCAGCACTTCCCCTAAGTCTTGGTGGGGTTGGCGCTCAAAAATTTGGGAGCCGATGTGGGCATGGAGTCCGAGGCAATGGAGTGCGGGCTGCTCGGCAATGTAGGTGAAAACCGCTTCGAGCTGGTTGGGATCAAAGCCAAATTTGCTGTCTAGATGTCCAGTTTTAATATATTCATGGGTGTGGCATTCGATGCCGGGGGTGAGGCGCAACATGATTTTTACCGACTCCCCTGAGTTGGCCGCCAATTTGCTCAGGGTTTCTAATTCCAGCCAGTTGTCGACAATGATGGTGCAATTAACAGCGATCGCCTCTTGGAGTTCCTGCACCGATTTGTTATTGCCGTGGAAGTAAATTTTTTCTGCAATCTCAGCTTCGTCCCAGCCCAATTGCTTCAGGGCTGAAACCGTGGTGAATAATTCTCCGCCGGATACCACATCGAACCCCAAACCTTCCTGGGCGGCGATCGCCACTACGGCTAAACAACTCCAAGCTTTGGAAGCGTAGATTACTTGACTGGGGCCAGGATAGTGGGTTTGGAAAGATTGACGATATTGTTGGGCCGCTTGCCGGAGGGTGGTTTCATCCAAAATGTAGAGGGGAGAGCCAAACTGTTCCACCAAAGCCGTGACGGAGCAACCACCAATTTCCAGTTCACCGTTTTTATTGATTACGGCGGTCAGAGGTAAAAGATTTTGGTTGGGGGAGGGAGAGGCCGGGGTTTTTAACAATGTACTTCCGGTGGTCGTACGGGGCATTTCAGTGGAGAGCATAGCAGGGGGAATTTTAATACAGATAAAATTTAATCGAACTGGCGGGACAGCGGAGCTACAACAACCAGGGGCAAAGCAAAACCCTAAAAGTATCAATAACTCTTGTAATATCTCAGTTTATCAACCTTGGGGATGATTGTTTTCCTTCTTTTTCTGCTGCAACTGCGGTCAAGGAGAGGGGGATACAATTCTTTCTGGCGTTAATTTCCCCTGCAGTTCTTGCTTAATGCGGGCCATAACGGAATTTTGATCCAAAGAATTGAGGATGTCTCGCACCACCGTCCGGGGCCCCGTTTCTCCCCAGGCGGCTCCGTTGGCTAGGTAGGTTTTGGTCACTTGACCGATCGCCAAGGTGGACACTCCGGCCACGCTAGCTTGGGTGAGGGCAACGGAAATATAAGGGGCCAGGGCCAATCCCCCCGTTAACGGCACCGTTAGACCCAGTAAGCCTTTGAGGGAACTGAGTCCCAATCCGGCCAAAAATTCGCTGGCCGTGATGCCCCCCATGCTCACCCCAATTTTTTGCAACAGGGCGATCGCCGTCGTTTGGGTCATGGGCAAGCCGTACAGCTTGGAGAGGGAAATAATCAGGGCCACATCCACCACCGCCCCACTGAATAAATCCAGCACAGTCACCGGATTGAGGGCAATGGCCGCCGCCTTAACCATCACTGCTTTTTGGATAATGCTATTGGCTTGGCTATCCCGCAAACGCATTTTTTGTTGCACTAATTTATCATTCAAACTATCAGCACAAAGCAAGGTATTTAAAGCTACTAAAGATTTCCCTTCCCGTTGGAGTAAATCAATGATTTTCAAGCGTAGGTTATCAACCTTTGCTTCCCCCCGATATTGATGACGCTCTAATTTACCTTGGGCATTTTGCCTTAATTCTGTAATCAATGGACTGGCGGAAACTAAGATAATTTCCTCTGGGGACAATAATTCTTTTACTCGTTCATCACGAATTTTTTCGTAAATCAATTGCTGATCTGTCGCCGGATATTGATCAATTTTATTAAATACTAACAACATTGGTTTGCCCACCGCTCGCAGTTGGGATAAGGCTTGGAATTCCACCTGGGACATGTCCCCCGCAATGACAAACAAAATTAAATCCACCTGTTGGGCCACGGCGATCGCCAATTGTTCCCGTTCTTTGCCCTTTACTTCATCAATGCCCGGTGTATCAATTAATTGTAATTGGGCATTGCCCCAACCGGAAATGGTAACGGTGGATAAACCGTTAGCTTGGGTCAGTTGCCAGGGAGCGGACTGGTGGCTCTGGGTAACGCCATGGATTGGTCCTGTGGTGAAAACTTGCTGCCCTAAAAGGGCATTGAGCAGGGAAGATTTGCCCCTTCCCACCAAGCCAAAAGCCGCAATTTGTACTAGTCCCTGGTTGAGGTTTTCTAGCATGGCACAGAGGTGACCAATTTCCCTTTCCAGTCCCTGTTTTTCCCTAGTATCAAGATCAATTTGTTCGACGATCGCCGTCAAGCTAGCCTGGGCTTGTTGATAATTTAAATCTTCTTGAATCGCACTAATAATATCTAAGGTCTGGTCTAAATCAGTCAAAGAATTATTATTCATGGAAAGTAACGATAAAATTCTCGACGATGGATAACTCTTGCCAAAATAACGCTCTCATTCTGAATATAAAAGCCAATTCTATAGTCCCCTAGGCGTATTCGATAAGCATTGTCTTCTCCTTTGAGTTTTTTGACATTAGGAATACTTTGGATTTGTTCAAGTTGGGGGATTTCATCAAAGACTAAGCTCCTAATGAGCTCGTATTGGGGAAAACTTTTTAGTCTTTTTAAATCTTTGATAAAGCTAGGAAAATATTGAACATCCATCGAAATTAGTTCTCTAGTTCTGCTAGAGCTTCAGAATGGCTTAAAGGAGTCTCATCTTTAACTTTATGCATAAAAGCTAACAGTTGATTATCTTCAAAATTTTCAAGCATTTTTTGATAATCATCAAAATCAATCACAACTTTTTGAATGTTTCCTTGGGGATCTTTAATTAGTTCTTGGGCAAAAGGATAATTGATATCCATAACTATTAACTCAAAATAATCAAAGTATTTTTACCTGTGTAATCTATTCTAACAAAAGGATTTTGGTAAATAAATGGGGAAGTTATTTTCCCATATTTACATCCTGTCTAAAACCGGAATACCCAATAAAGACAGACCTAATTTTAAAGTTCTGGCGGTGAGATCACAAAGCAGTAAACGGGAACGACGCTGGGGATCCTTTGCCTTGAGCACCGGACAATTTTCATAAAAACGGTTAAAAACTTTGCTTAATTCATAAAGATAATCGCAAAGACGATTGGGCAATAAACTAGTTTCCACCGTTTCAATGACGTCAGCAAATTGTAAAAGACTTTTAGCCAAAACTAACTCCGTTGGTTCAGTCAAAATAATTTCACCACTGGCCATTTGGGCAAAATCAATGCCCCCTTCCCGACTAATGCTCTGAATACGGGCGTAGGCATAGAGCATATAGGGTGCCGTATTGCCCTGGAGAGCCAACATTTTGTCAAAACTGAAAACGTAATCACTGGTGCGATTTTGACTAAGGTCGGCATATTTCACTGCCCCAATGCCCACCCGTTGGGCCACCTCGGTCTTAAATGCTTCAGTTTCTTGCCGTTCTTCTGCTGTTAAGCGAGTTTCCAAGTCCTGTCTAGCCCGAGCGACTGCTTCCGTTAACAAATCCTTTAGGCGAATGGTGTCCCCTGCCCTGGTTTTCAGCTTTTTGCCGTCTTCCCCCTTAACCAAGCCGAATGGCACATGGACTACTTGACTGGGGTCAGTGAGAATGTCAGCTTTTTGGGCTACCTGAAAAAATTGGGCAAAATGGTTGGCCTGCCCCGCATCGGTGACGTAAATAATTTTCTGCGCCCCATCGGTTGTTAGGCGATAATTCAAAGCGGCTAAATCGGTAGTGGCGTAGTTATAGCCCCCGTCGGATTTTTGCACTATTAATGGCAGGCGATCGCCATCTTTATTGGTGAAACCGTCAAGGAAAACGCATTGGGCACCGTTATCTTCCACCAGTAACTCTTTTTCCTGCAATAGTTCCACTACACCGGGTAGAAAGGGATTGTAAAATGACTCTCCTCGTTCCTCAATGACGATATCTAACCAATCGTAAATCAGTTGAAATTCCCGTCGAGATTGATCACAAAGTAATTGCCATGCTTTGATGCTTTCTGCATCCCCCGCCTGGAGAGAAACTACGGCTTGGCGGGACGTTTCCCGGAATTGTTCATCTTGGTCAAACCTTTGTTTAGCTTGCTTGTAAAAGGTAACTAGATCGCCAATGTCTAACGCGTCGGCAGTTACCAATGCCTCTGGATAAACCTCTTTTAAATAGGTAATTAACATGCCAAATTGGGTGCCCCAATCCCCCACATGGTTGAGGCGCAAAACGTCATAGCCCCGCAATTCCAATACCCGTGCCAAACAATCCCCAATGATGGTAGAGCGGAGGTGACCCACATGCATTTCCTTGGCAATGTTGGGGCTCGAAAAATCCACCACCACCCTTTCTTCAACTTGGATTAGGGGCACGCCCAACTGTTGGTCCTGTTGGAGTTTAATTAATTGTTCTCCCAGATAATCAGGCAATAACTTGAGATTAATAAAACCTGGCCCAGCGATGGTTAATGGTTCACAAATTCTGCTTAAATTAACTTTATCGACAATCTCTATGGCGATCGCCCGGGGTGGTTGACCCAACTGCTTGGCCAGGGGCAGGGCAATGTTGCATTGAAAATCGCCAAATTTAGGATTGGAAGCGGGCACCACCAAGGGAGTGGGCAGGGTAACATCGGGCGGAAACTGACCTCCCAGAGCTTGGGCAAAGTGATCATTGAGTTGGGTCAGAATCGATACCATGGACGATGATGTTAGGGGAAGTGAACGTTAAACAATTAAAAACTAGGCTCTGGGCTGGACAGTAATGCCATGTAACAAGCCCTGATATAACCAGTATATTAGATTAATTACCCCAAGGGAATTTGTAGAATAAAATTAGTCGATCACCAATGTTAGTCCCAGGGCAATCAATGGGCGTGAAAAACTTCTATCTTCCAGCTTAATTAAGTCTTTCCAATTGCAGATATTCTAACCCCCAAAGATCACTAACTAAATACAAGGGTCGAGCTTTAACCTCTTCATAAACTCGCCCCAAATATTCACCAATTACTCCCAGGCTAATTAGTTGCACTCCCCCAAGGAATAAAATTGCCACCATCAAAGAAGCATAACCCGGTACGTCGGTGCCAACAATTAAGGTTTTTAAAATCAAAAAACTGGCATAGGCTAAGGAAAGCAGGGAGATAATTAAACCCAGATAGGTCCAAATTTTCAGGGGAAGCAAGCTAAAGGAAAAAATACCGTCCAGGGCAAAATTCCAGAGTTTCCAGTAATTCCATTTAGTTTGGCCTTGGAAACGGGGCTCCCGGTCAAATAAGACGAAAGTTTGGCGATAGCCCACCCAAGCAAATAAACCTTTCATAAACCGAGTTCTTTCTGGTAGTTGCTTAATGGCATTGACTACCCTGCGGTCCATTAAACGAAAATCGCCGGTGTTGGGGGGGATTTTAATTTCCGTCATGCGGCCAATCACTTTGTAAAACATTTTGGCAGTGAATTGTTTTACCCAGGTTTCCCCTTGGCGTGAACGGCGAGTAGCATAGACGATATCATAACCTTCGCGCCATTTATTAACTAATTCATGGATTAATTCTGGCGGGTCCTGGAGGTCGGCATCAATGGGAATAACCGCCTTCCCCTGGGCGTAATCAATACCAGCAGAAAGGGCAATTTCTTTGCCAAAGTTACGGGACAGATTAACAATTTTGATTTGGGGATTAGTTTGGTGGCAATTAATTAATTGGCTCAGGGTTTTATCCTTACTACCGTCGTTAACGCAAATAATTTCGTAGGTAATTTTGAGGGGAGTCAGCACTTCTAACAAACGGGCAAATAAATGCTCGAGGTTATCTTCCTCGTTGTACATTGGAATCACAATGGACAGTTCAATGGTCATAGATATAAGTTATTTCCTGTCGATTTATCAGCGCGTTAATGTCGTTGTCCAATGGGGTGATCTGGTTAAAATCAATGCAGTTGGTTGATTGCGGCTACTGTTACCATACCGATCGCCAGTTAGTTATCAATAATTTCGTTCCTTGGCACCGGCTCGAGCAATTCCGTAATATTTCCAGGATATTTTCAGAAAATTACCATATGCAAGCTCACTTTTTCCAGCACGTTCCCTTTGAAAACCTTGGTGCCATTGAGCCTTGGCTGAAAACTAAAGGCTACAGCATCAGCCAGACTTGTTTATTCGAGCAGTCTACCTCCCCTGGTTTTCCCCCCTTAGCGACCATAGACCTGTTGATTGTTCTAGGGGGTCCCATGAGCGTCAACGACGAAGCGGAATATCCTTGGTTGATAGAGGAGAAGGCATTCATCTGTAAGGCGATCGCCGCTGGTAAACCGATCTTAGGTATTTGTCTGGGAGCCCAACTCATAGCCAATGCTTTGGGAGCCAAAGTTTATCCCAACGCAGTCAAAGAAATTGGCTGGTTTCCCATCATGGGGCAACAGAGTGAGCCACAGTTAGATTTATTCCAGTTTCCCCCCAGTATTGAAGTTTTCCATTGGCACGGCGAAACCTTTGATTTACCCCCAGGGGCCGAGTTGATTGCCTCCAGTGCAGCTTGTCAGCATCAAGCTTTCCAAATTGGGCGATCGGCGATCGGTCTGCAATGCCATCTGGAAACTACCCCCACAGCAGCTCAGGCACTGGTGGATAATTGTGCCGATGAATTGATCCCCGGCCCCTTTGTGCAGGATGCCGCCACCATTTTGATGGCTGACCAGACGAGATTTGCCCCCATGGGCGCAGTCCTAGTCCAATTGTTGGAATATCTACACCATCAAGTTGTTAGCCAAGCCTAATCCCCTGGTCCCCAACCCCTAGGCGCGGAGAATATGGCACAATCTAGGAAGAATACTACGGTAACAACACCATCTCTCCATGATTCCAACCGTCATTGAAACGTCTGGGCGTGGCGATCGCGCCTTTGATATTTATTCCCGCCTACTCCGGGAGCGGATTGTCTTCCTGGGGCAAGAAGTCCGGGACGAGAATGCCAATCTAGTTGTTGCCCAACTGCTATTTTTAGAAGCGGAAGATCCGGAAAAAGACATTTATCTCTACATCAACTCCCCTGGGGGATCGGTGTCGGCGGGGCTAGGAATTTTCGACACCATGAACCAAATCCGTCCCGATGTCTGCACCATCTGCATCGGCTTAGCGGCCAGCATGGGGGCTTTTCTCCTTAGTGCCGGAGCCAAAGGTAAGCGCATGAGTCTGCCCAACTCCCGCATTATGATTCACCAACCCCTAGGGGGAGCCCAGGGGCAAGCCACGGATATTGAAATTCAAGCCAAGGAAATTCTTTATCTCAAAGCACTACTCAACCAACATTTGGCCAACCACACCGGCAAGTCCCTGGAGGAAATCACCTCTGATACGGAACGGGATTTCTTTATGTCCGCTGAGGAATCCAAGGAATACGGCCTGATTGACCAAGTGATTAACCGTCGTCCTTCCGCCAGTGACCCTCTTTAATTGGTTGTAGGGGTTCAACCCCCATTGCTCGCTAGAAGGTTACCAGGCCATTGGCTGAGAATATTAATGCAATGGCCTAACCAATCCCCCCCATTTTCCCCATTCCCTTTCCTGACTGTCCGTGAACATCACTTCCCCCCTTTCTCCCCCCCGCCACCAATACCCCGATGCCTTGGGGCGTTTTGGTAACTACGGTGGTAAATACGTGCCCGAAACCCTCATGCCTGCTCTGACAGAGTTGGAGGAAGCCTACTATCGTTATCGGGCGGAGAGTTCCTTCCAGGAAGAATTGACAGGGTTACTGAAGGACTATGTGGGCCGTTCTTCCCCTCTGTATTTTGCGGAACGGTTAAGTGCCCATTATGCCCGTCCCGACGGTACCCATCCCTTGATATACCTCAAGCGGGAAGATTTGAACCACACGGGGGCCCACAAAATCAATAATGCCCTTGGCCAAGTTCTGTTGGCTAAACGCATGGGTAAAAAACGGATCATTGCCGAAACCGGCGCTGGTCAGCATGGGGTGGCCACGGCTACGGTGTGTGCTCGCTTTGGCTTGGAATGCATCATCTACATGGGGGTGCAGGATATGGAGCGGCAAAAATTAAATGTTTTTCGGATGAATTTGCTGGGGGCCAGGGTGCAACCAGTGACGGCGGGCACAGGTACCCTCAAAGATGCTACTTCCGAAGCCATCCGAGATTGGGTCACCAATGTGGAAACCACCCACTACATCCTCGGTTCCGTAGCGGGCCCCCATCCGTACCCCATGATGGTGCGGGATTTTCATCGGGTCATTGGCCAGGAAACCCGGCAACAATCCTTAGAAAAATGGGGGGGCTTACCGGACGTGCTGTTGGCCTGTGTGGGGGGAGGTTCCAATGCCATGGGGCTGTTCTATGACTTCATCGATGATCCGGAAGTGAGAATGATCGGCATTGAAGCGGCGGGGGAAAGCATTGTCTCTGGTAAACACGCGGCCACTTTAACCATGGGTAAACCGGGGGTATTACACGGGGCCATGAGTTATTTGTTGCAGGATACGGAAGGTCAGGTTACCGAAGCCCATTCCATCAGTGCGGGACTGGATTACCCCGGTGTAGGCCCTGAGCATAGTTACCTCAAAGATGCCGGGCGGGCTGAGTATTACAGCGTCACTGACCAAGAGGCGATCGCCGCTTTGCAGAGGTTATCGGAGTTGGAAGGCATTATTCCAGCCCTGGAAACGGCCCATGCTTTTGCTTATTTAGAAACCCTCTGTCCCCAACTGAAAAATGGCGAACGGATTGTGATCAATTGCTCCGGTCGAGGGGATAAGGACGTGCAGACGGTGGCTAAATACCTGCAGATGGAAATTTAACTGGCCAAATGTTCCTTAAAAGTTGGTTTGAGGCTAGATTAACTTTCCTAGGAGAGAAGGAAGATTAGTCTGCTTCCCCGATCAGGGTAAAAGCGCCCCAATAGTAGGGTTCGGGATACTCTTCCTTGAGCTGAAGCATGGCTTGACGGAGGGCCGCAGCTTTACCTAATCCTTGCTGTTGCCATTGTTGGTAAAACTGGGTCATCAACTTTTCTGTGGAAGCATCATCCACACTCCAGAGGCTAACCAAAATACTGGGTACCCCCGCCGCAATTAGGGAACGGGAAAGGCCGATCACCCCATCGCCGGTAATTTCCCCCTGCCCTGTGTCACAGGCACTGAGGATGGCAATGTCCGCATGGAGGGGATTAGTTTCAAAATGATCAAAAATTTCTGCTGCTGTGATGCGCCCCGGGGTGCTCAGTAAATCTTCTGTGCTTTGGTCGGGCTCCGCTGTTAGGTAAATGGCGCTTTCCAAACCATTTTGCTCGTCAAAGCTGGCATGGGTGGCAAAATGCAACACTTCCGCCTGGGGCATTTGGGCCAATACCGTTTCCTCCCTGGCCTGTTTACCGATGAGGGGTTGCACCCCTAACAATTGACCAATCTGTTTAGCTTCATTGGCGGCGTTTTCTAGGTCATTAAGGTTGTCAGGGTAGGGATAGGGATTACCCACCACTAGGGCCGGGGTCAAATTTAATGCTTGCTGATTGAGCCGTTGCTTTTGTTGAGCAGTTTGGGCCAACACTTGGATAGAAGGGGCAGTAAGAATGGTGTGTTTATCAATCAAATACTCACCATTACTATCCTGGAGAGCGGGAAAGGGAATGCCAAAGAGGGGGCCCTGGGGAATAAAAATGACGGGGGCATCGGCATTGCTGGGCAACAGGTCGGCAATGGGGTCAATTAGAATTTGGTGCAGTTGTTGGAGGGAGGTACTGGCTTCCTGGGCGGTGCGGCGGGCAATGATATTGGAAGACGATCGCCTGGTGACGGATTGCCTAGTGGTTTGGAGTAATTGCACAAAATCTACGTCCTTTAAATCTTGGTTAAAGTCCATCTGGCGGAATGCCATGGTGCCGTCGGGGGCAATGACATAGACGTAAAGTTTGACGGGGGAGGCCAGCTCTTTGGTGGGAATGAGGGCATAGGTAACTAGGGTACTTTGGCGATCGCCAGCGATTTTTTTCAGGGCGGCAATATTGGGTTTTTCGGTGGGGATAAAATCGGCGTCCCTGGCAAAACGTTTATTGAGCAGTTCTACTAAAGCCCTGGCCCGGCCCCGTTCGGCAATTTCTAGGGCTACAGCCGGTTGATTTTGAGCAATTAAACTCTCCTGGAGACGGAAATAATTGTACAGATAGGTATCAAAGTAGGAAACCTTCAATTCATCACTTAAATCTTCACTGTTAATTGATTCAAATAAATCGATAGCTTGGGTTAAGAAGAGGGTAGATTTATCATATTTTTTTTGGTCAAATTCCACATAGCCAATATTGCTCAAAATAGTTGCTTCTAGCCCCACATTTTTCACTGCTCGACTGAGGGTCAAAGCCTGTTCATAGTAATTTAATGCCTGGCCATAATCCTCACGGGCATAGTAAATAGTGCCGATATTATTTAAAGTTAATGCTTCCCCATCCCGGTCTTTAATCTCTCGACGGAGCGCCAAAGCCCGCTGGTAATAATCCATAGCCCGGTCTAGTTGTTCCAAGCCGTCATACACATAGCCGATATTACTTAAAATGGCTCCTTCCACCAGGCGATCGCCAGTGTCCTGGGCCAATTGGAGGGCTTGTCGATAATAGGCTAAGGCTTCATCTTTTTCGCCAACACTGTCGTAGAGCAAAGCAATATTATTTAACCGCACCCCTTCCCCGGAACGATCGCCTACTAATCGGGCTAATTCTAAGGCCTGTTGATAATATTCTAGGGCCTGGGCTTTTTGCCCCAACCCATCCAGCACTAAGGCGATATTACTAATGACTGAACCCTGGAGGGATTGGTCCCCTACTGCCTCTGCAATCACTAAAGATTGAATGTAATGTTCCAGAGCCCGATCCTTTTCTCCAAAGCCGTCGTACACCAAAGCAATGTTATTTAACCGCACTGCTTCTCCCTGGCGATCGCCAACGGAACGGGATATGGTCAGGGCCTCTTGGTAATATTCCAACGCCTTCTCCCTTTCCCCCAAATTGTTATAGGCTAAACCAATATTGCTGAGGATAGTACCCACCATTTTTAAATCATTGAGCTCTTTTCCGAGGGCAAGGGCTTCAGCATAATATTGCAAAGCTTTTTCACTTTCTCCTAGGTTATCGTAGGCTACCCCCAGGTTGTTAATGGTGGTCATTTCTTCCGTTTTATCCCCGGCTTGACGGATTAAAACTAGAGCTTGTTGGTAATAATCAATGGCCGTTTTTCGATCTGCCAAAGCATTATAAATACTGCCAATATTATTTAGGGTAGCTCCCTCTAGAGCATTGTCTCCCAACTGTTGAGCCAAAGGAACGGCCTGTTGATAATAATCTAAAGCTTTAGAATTTTCCCCAAAGTCAGAATAAATGGTGCCTAAGCGATTGAGGGCAAATACCATTTCTCGATTAACAATGCCTATTTGCTGATAAAATTCCACACCCTGGGTAAATAATTCAATCGCCTGGAGTAAGGATTCTTTGGAACCTTCATCCATCATGGCCTGGGCTTGAATGAGGGATTGGTGCCCCTGAATTTCAATTAATTGTTTGGCATCGGGCAGAATAATTTGCAGTTGATATTTGCCCGTTACCCCTGGCTTATTGCTGGTAACTACTATCCCATATCCTTGGGGATCGATTTGATTGATTAAAATGCCTGCATTATTATCATATAAATCATCATTTTCTGCTAACTTATTACCTTCGGCATCCATCAAAATTAAATAGGGGTCAAAATCCTGACTTTCTAGGTAAATTAATACGGGCTGATCCGCCGTTAGCTGGAGGGGATAAAGGTCAAAAATCACACCATTGTCCGAGCTTAAATCCCCTATTTCTAACTCCCCAAGGGCACTATCAAGTACTTCTACTTCTGCTTGGCCATAGGCGGGGCAGGAAAGAAAAAAAAACTGAGAATTAATAGCCAAGGGAAGCGCATGGTGTTTTCTCCAAGCAAAAGTCAGAATTTGTCACGATCAGTTGGGGGGAGTGATCACAAACCAATAACTACTAGCTAATTATTGATCGTCCATTGTTCCTGTTACTATGCAGTCCCCTAGGAAAATTCTAGAACATCAAAGTCGTTATCATAATAGACACGACTAATATCCTTGTTGTCTGCCGTTCGCTCTAGATAGCCTCCATGCTTGATTCCAATTCGTTAATGACCTACTCCCCAGCCAGCAAGGGCGATCGCCAAAATTCTTCCCAAGGGGATGTGCTGCTGCGCCTGGAGGGAGTATCCAAAATTTATGGGGCAGGGGAAACGGAAGTCAAAGCTTTGGCTGATGTCAGTTTGACCATTGCCAAGGGTAGTTACTGCGCCATTATGGGGGCCTCTGGATCGGGTAAGTCCACCATGATGAATATTATTGGTTGCCTAGACCGCCCCACCCTAGGCCATTATTTCTTGGACGGGGAGGATGTGTCCGGTTTAAGTGCTGACCAGTTAGCCAAAATTCGCAATCGCAAAATTGGCTTTGTATTTCAGCAATTTTATCTGTTGCCCCAGATGACCGCCCTGGAAAATGTCATGTTACCGATGATTTATGCGGGCATACCGGCGGAAACCAGAAAAGAAAAGGCCATCGCCGCCTTAGTTAGGGTAGGGCTCAGCCAAAGGCTACATAACCGTCCCAATCAATTATCCGGCGGACAACAACAACGGGTGGCGATCGCCAGGGCCATTGTTAACGAACCGTTATTGCTGCTGGCCGATGAACCCACTGGGGCGTTGGATTCCCACACCACCGAGGAAGTGTTAGCTATTTTTGCCCAGTTGCACAGCACAGGCATCACCATTGTGGTGGTGACCCACGAAGCCGATGTGGCCAGCCATGGAGAACGGATTATTTCCTTCCAGGATGGGCAGATTCTCCGGGATCAGGTCATTAAAACTATTCCCCACCGGGAGGAAGAACCTCAGAAAAACGGTAACGTCCCAGGTTCAGACCGCAATGGATTGCCAGGATAGTGCGCCTTACCCCGATGGGCTTCTTGGAAGTACGGACTGGGGGGTATATTGAAAGGTTGGGGTTGATGGCTCCCCCTACTAGTTTTTGAGCCACTACCACATTTGAGCATCCCCAGGGAAAATTTTATGTTAGATCTCAGCGGCAAACACGCCTTCGTTACCGGCATCGCCAATAATCGCTCCATTGCCTGGGGCATTGCCCAACAACTACACCGCGCCGGGGCTGAAATTGGCGTTAGTTATCTTCCGGACGACAAAGGCAGATTTGAAAAGAAAGTGCGGGAGTTGACCGAGCCCTTGCACCCCACCCTTGTGTTGCCGGGGGATGTACAGGACGATGCCCAGGTGGATGCCCTGTTCAATACGGTGAAGGAAAAATGGGGCAAACTCGATATTTTGATCCATTGTTTGGCCTTTGCGGACAAGTCTGGTTTAACGGGGAATTACACCGACATTCCCAAGGAAGCCTTTAGCCAAGCGATGGAAATTAGTACCTATTCCCTTGGTCGTTTGGCCCGGGGCGCAAAACCCCTAATGACCAATGGCGGTAGCATCATCACCCTGACCTATTTCGGCGGTGTGAAAGTCATTCCCAACTACAATCTGATGGGGGTTGCTAAGGCTGGCCTAGAAATGACTGTGCGCTATCTAGCGGCGGAATTGGGCCCCCAAAATATCCGCGTTAACGGTATTTCCGCTGGTCCCATCCGGACCCTGGCTTCTTCGGCCGTAGGGGGTATTTTGGATATGATTCACAATGTGGAAGAGGTGGCACCATTGAAACGCACCGTCACCCAAACGGAAGTGGGCAACACGGCGGCGTTCCTGGCCAGTGACCTATCCAGTGGCATTACCGGGCAAATTATCTACGTCGATTCTGGCTATGAAATTATGGGTATGTATAACTAGTAAAAATAAGATTGAGATGGTGTCACTTTCTGTGAGGCTTGTGTCAAGAGCTTTTTGGTCTGTTGCTCTGCCAGCACTCTTAATTGAATTAGCTATAATGGTAAAGATTAAACGACAAAAATAGTTCTTTGCCATGGGAGCCCATCATCAAGGCCAATTTGAGCAAAAATTTGAGGAAGGAAAGGGCGCTTTTGACCAGGGGCGCTATCGCCAAAGTATTGCTCTTTTTGAGGAAGCGGTTAAACTTTCTGCTGGGGCATCCCGGCGGGGCGGCGAGGCTCAGTTGTGGTTAGCCATGGCCCACCAGGCCAGTGGAGATTTGACCACGGCCAAACAGATTTGCCGTAAATTGGTACGTCATCCCCATCCTGAATGTCGCAAGCAGGGACAACAGGTGTTGGAAATTTTGCAGGCCCCCCAGTTAACCCGCCCCAAAGAGTGGTTGACCCCCATCCCGGATTTAACCGACCAGGAAAATACCAAGCCCAGTACCCCCCGCATGGCCCGTCGCCGTCGTCGTCAGCCGGAGCCTGCCCCCATTCAGTTTGAAGATACCCGGAGAATGAATACCAAGGACAATGGTTTTATCTTCACGGCGATCGCCTTTTTGGCTGTGTTGCTGGGGGTGACCTATTGGTTGAGTTAATCCTGGGCAACCTACCCGATGGCAAAAGTCAACGATGGTAGTCTTCATTTGTCCCTGGTGAGCTAAAAAGCCATTAAACTAGGCGAGAAATCATCATCCCCAACGGCCCCCTATGGAATGGTTTGCCATTGCCCTGTCCACTTTCCTTACTTTCCTGGCCCCGGTCAACTTCATTGGTGATCAAGTCATAGCCAACCAAATTCGCCAGCGGGTCCATGGGGTAGAAGACCTATCGGTGCGGGTGGATAATGCCCCCAACTATCAATTAATCCAGGGCAAAATCCAACGGGTCCGCATCGCCAGTCGGGGTCTGGAAATTGTGCCCAGCCTACGGATTCAGCAACTGCAATTGGAAACCGATCCCATTGATGTGGACCTGCAAGCTCTGCGGGAAAACCGGAACCTAGCGGGACTGAGGCAAGCCCTACGGCAACCCTTCCAAGGGGCGGCGGAACTGGTGCTCAGCGAAGCTGATTTGAATCGGGCTCTGCAAAATGCCACCGTTAAGGAACGGCTACAAAAACAAATTGACCAACGGGTACCAGCCGATGTGCCCCGCTTTCAACTGCTCAACGCCCAAGTGGATTTCCTCGGGGAAGATCGCCTTGGCATTAACTTAGAACTGGGGCAACAATTGGAACCCGATGCTGACCTGGAAAAATTAGTCATTGCCATCGAAACTGGTATCTCGATCCAAAACGGCGATCGCCTAATCCTGGTTGAGCCCACAGCCTCCCTCAATGGCCGCCGCATCAACACCAATGTTCTGAACAGTATCATCAGCAGTTTTAGCGATAACCTCAGCTTAAAAAGATTGGAAGATCGGGGCATCACCGCCAGAATTTTACGGTATGACATCACCCCGGATGAATTCAGTTTTAGTGCCTTCGGCAGTATTGCACCGGAAAAAGAATAAAAAAATGCCCCCAATGCGATGGATTAGGGGCGGGACTTATTTAGTGGATTAACGATCAGACTTGATATTTACCACTTTTAAACAGGAAATATGTTGGTGAAATCACTAGTCGTTAATGTGCCGGTGAAGTTAGTCAATTCGATAAACGCATCCTTGGTGGCATTAAAGCCAATTGAGCCATCGTTGATAGCCACAAAGGTGCGGGAACCTACGGTAATTTGAGCAGCATCATAAGCACCAAGAGTTGACAAGCCAAGAACTGTTACCCCCAATCCAAAGATGCTATTAGCGCTCAGTTGACGCACACCTGGAAGGATGCCGTCAGTTGGTACCTGTTGAACAAAGAACTTATCTTGCCCAATTGTAAAATCAGTGATGACATCAACCTTAGACAAATTAACGTTGAACCAGGAAATTCCTATCTGAGAATCGGTCAGAGTAGTGTAGTCAAACAGGTCATTATCAGAACCACCAGTTAGAAGGTCTTTTTCTGCACCACCAGAGATAAAGTCATTTCCATCGCCCCCAAAGATGGTGTCCTTGCCCCCCCCTCCTCTTAGGATGTTGTCTTGAGCATCGCCGGTAATACTGTCATTACCACTAGTGCCGATAACATCATCAAAGTTAATGACTTTTGCTAGAGAAAAAGTGGGATCAGTTTCGTTGGGGGAAGACAGAGTTTCAGCGCTCAAATCTACATTAACCGGTGAAACAGCACCAGAAAAGTCGATGGTGTTATTGTCAGCACCACCATTGGCAATGACTTCTTCGATGTTGAGGAGCGTATCTGTGCCCAGAGCGCCCTTTTCTACGGTTAAGGATAGGTCACCAGTGCCTTTTAGGGTAATAGCCTGGTCACCACTATCTTCGAGGTCTCCATAGTGGGCAGTGTCATAATCGTCGCCACCATCCATGGTGTCATTGCCTTGGCCACCAAATAGGGTGTCATTGTCGAGATCACCAAATACGCTGTCATCTCCCAGATCGCCGTATAGGCTGTCATTGCCTTTCCCGCCCCTGACGGTATCATTGCCTTTCCCGCCCCTGACAGTATCATCACCTACATTCCCGTTTAAGAAATCATCTCCCACATTCCCGTTCAGGAAATCATTTCCATCACCACCGGATATGCTGTCATTTCCGTCACCACCGAGTATGCTATCGTCTCCATCACCACCGGATATGGTGTCGTCTCCGCCCATACCGTAGATGGTGTCATTTCCCCCTAGACCAGTTAAGACGTTATTCCCGTCGTTACCAATAATGACGTTATCTAGGGCATTACCTTCGCCGTTAATGTTATCCGTACCCGTCAAAGTTAGATTCTCAATAAATTGGGGGGTTAAATCAAGTAACGTCAGTCCTAGATAAAGAGCATAGTCAACAGGACCTAGTCCGATCACGGGCAGGGCGGCAGCGGTATTATTAGCAAGTCCACTGATCCCTGGCAAAGAAAAGGTGGAACCGTTTAATGAGTAGGTCACTGAAGATTCGACTAAATCTGTGCCATCTGTATCTAGCCACTCTCCAACTAAATCACCAGTATTGTCAACAATGTAGGTATCGTCACCGAAACCACCGAACATGGTATCGGCCCCGGTACCACCATCCAAAAGATCGTCACCGGTTAACCCCACTAGGATGTCAGTTCCTGCATCACCAAAGATACTATCGTCGCCCAAGGTACCAATTAGGGCGGGGCGAAAGTTCTTGGTCTGCAAAACTAGACCCAAAAAGCCTCCAAATGAAGCACCGGTGTTGTTATCGTTTTGGGGAGTTCCGTTAATGATAGCCATAGTACCTAACCTCTAATGTAAACTGTGGAGTATAAAAAACTAATGCTTGAAATATGAACACCATTAATGGGACGGCAGTGGTAGACGAATCTAATGGCGGCGGGTAGATTGGCAAATCAAAGGAAGCTGGCGGCTTTCCAGACGAACCAAACGGATTGGAGATCCACTGTGGGTGTTCATACTGAAATTTTATACTAGGTTAATTGATTTAAGTGCTAAGGAATGCTTAAGAATGGGCTGCTTTATTAATTTTTATGTTCTTAGGTTGAGCTTTGTAAACTTGAAATTTTCATTCGCCAATCACTCTCGGAAAAATTGTGAGGCAGAAAGATGGATTTGTTGATGATCGCCGGAGGCTAATTTCCCCCAGAAAGGCGGGGAAGCCCCCACGGCCTCGAATTTTCTGCTAGAAATACCTAGGGGGCTCTTTAAAAAATCCCTTTAAAATCGAACCCTTTAGGAGAACACCAACTATATGTTTACTAACGTCAAGTCCACCATCCGCCGTGTTGATCCCGAAGCGTTACATGGGCGCAAGCTACTCAAGGTGGTCTATGTGGTCTTGGAATCCCAGTATCAGAGCGCTTTGTCGGCGGCCGTTAGAAACATTAACCGCACTAACTCCAGCCTGGCCATCCAATTAACGGGCTATTTGATCGAGGAGTTGCGGGACCCGGAAAATTACGCCAACTTTAAGCACGATGTCAGCGAAGCAAACCTCTTCATTGCTTCCCTGATTTTCATTGAGGACTTGGCCGATAAGGTGGTGGAAGCCGTAACTCCCTACAGAGATAACCTCGACGCGGCGATCGTGTTCCCCTCCATGCCCCAGGTGATGCGCCTCAACAAAATGGGTTCCTTCTCCATGGCGCAATTGGGCCAATCCAAAAGTGCGATCGCCCAGTTTATGAAAAAGCGCAAGGAAAACAGCAGTGGCGCTGGCTTCCAGGATGCAATGTTAAAGCTGTTGCGGACCCTGCCCACGGTGCTGAAATATTTGCCGGTGGAAAAAGCCCGGGATGCCCGCAATTTCATGCTCAGCTTCCAGTACTGGCTGGGGGGCTCCCAGGAGAACTTGGAAAATTTCTTGTTGATGCTGACCGATAAATACGTTTATCCTGATTTGGGTTTGGATAAACTGGTCAACTACCAAGAGCCAGTGGTTTATCCCGATATGGGCATTTGGCATCCCCTATCGATGCAGATGTTTGAAAATGTTAAGGATTATCTGGAATGGTATAACCAACGTCCTGACATTTCCGACGACTTAAAAGATCCCCTCGCCCCTTGCATTGGCCTAATTATGCAGCGCACCCACCTGGTCACTGGGGATGACGCCCATTACGTCGGCATGGTGCAGGAATTGGAGGCTATGGGGGCCAGGGTTATTTGTGTGTTCTCCGGCGGTCTTGATTTCTCCAAACCCGTGGATGAGTATTTCTTGGATAAAAGTGTCAATGGCATGGAACCGCTGCCGATCGTCGATGCGGTGGTGTCCCTAACCGGTTTTGCCCTGGTGGGAGGCCCCGCTCGCCAAGACCATCCCAAGGCGATCGAGTCTTTAAAGAAATTAAACCGCCCTTATATGTGCGCCTTGCCCCTGGTGTTCCAAACCACGGAGGAGTGGGAAGCCAGTGACCTCGGTTTGCACCCGATCCAAGTAGCGTTACAAATTGCCATTCCTGAATTAGACGGGGCGATTGAACCCATTATCCTCTCCGGTCGAGATGGTTCCACCGGTCGGGCCATTGCTTTACAGGATCGGTTAGAGGCGATCGCCCAACGGGCCATGAAATGGGCTAATTTACGCAAAAAACCCAAGCTGGATAAAAAAGTTGCCATTACCGTTTTTAGCTTCCCCCCCGATAAGGGCAATGTGGGTACTGCGGCTTACTTGGATGTATTTGGCTCCATTTACGAGGTGATGAAAGGTCTCCAGGGTAACGGTTACGATGTCCAGGATTTACCTGGCTCTGCCAAAGAATTGATGGAAGCGGTGATCCACGATGTCCAAGCCCAATACAACAGCCCAGAATTAAACATCGCCCATCGCATGTCGGTGGAGCAATATGAACGGCTCACTCCCTATTCCGTGCGATTGGAAGAAAACTGGGGCAAACCACCGGGACATTTGAACAGTGACGGGCAAAATCTGCTAATTTACGGCAAAGAATTTGGCAATGTCTTCATCGGCGTACAACCCACCTTTGGCTATGAAGGCGACCCGATGCGGTTGTTATTTTCCCGTTCTGCCAGCCCCCACCACGGTTTTGCCGCTTACTACACCTATTTGAACCATATTTGGAAAGCCGATGCAGTACTACATTTCGGTACCCATGGTTCCTTGGAATTTATGCCCGGTAAGCAAATGGGCATGTCCGGGGAGTGCTATCCCGATAACTTGATCGGCACCATTCCCAACTTGTACTATTACGCCGCCAACAATCCTTCCGAGGCTACCATTGCCAAACGGCGCGGTTATGCTTCCACCATTTCCTACCTCACCCCCCCCGCGGAAAATGCCGGTTTATACAAAGGGCTACAGGAATTAAATGAGTTAATTGGTTCCTATCAAACCCTCAAGGACTCCGGCCGGGGTATTCAGATTGTCAACACCATCATGGATCAAGCCCGCATCTGTAACCTAGACCAGGATGTGGACTTACCAGACATCAATGCGGAGGCAATGGATCAAGAGCAACGGGATACCATTGTCGGTTCCGTTTACCGCAAGCTGATGGAAATTGAGTCCCGGCTCCTGCCCTGTGGTCTCCATGTCATTGGTCAGCCCCCCACCGCCGAAGAGGCGATCGCCACCCTGGTTAATATCGCTAGCTTGGACCGGGAAGAGGAAGGCATTTGGTCCTTGCCGACATTAATTGCGGAAAGTATTGGGCGCAATATGGAGGAAATCTACCGCAACAGCGACAAGGGCGTATTAGCTGACGTGGAACTGTTGCAGGACATTACCATGGCCAGTCGGGCCGCTGTGGCTGCTTTAGTGCAGGAGCAAATTAACGCCGACGGTCGGGTTTCCTTCGTTTCTAAACTCAACTTCTTCAAAATTGGTAAAAAAGCCCCCTGGGTCAAATCCCTCTGTGATTCTGGCTATACCAACGTCAACGAAGAAAAACTCAAACCCCTGTTTGAATACCTGGAATTCTGTCTAGAACAGGTTTGCGCTGATAACGAATTTGGCGGCCTACTCCAAGCCCTGGAAGGGGAATATGTTCTACCGGGCCCCGGTGGTGACCCCATCCGGAACCCCAACGTGTTACCCACGGGGAAAAATATCCACGCCCTGGATCCCCAATCCATCCCCACCCTCGCCGCTGTGCAATCCGCCAAAGTCGTAGTTGATCGCCTCTTAGAACGGCAACGGGCAGAAAACAACGGTAACTATCCCGAAACCATTGCCTCTGTTTTATGGGGAACGGACAACATCAAAACCTACGGCGAATCCCTCGCCCAAATTATGTGGATGGTGGGGGCCAAACCTGTCCCCGACGCCCTCGGCCGGGTTAATAAAATCGAACTGGTTTCCCTGGAGGAGCTAGGGCGTCCCCGCATTGACGTGGTGGTGAACTGTTCCGGCGTTTTCCGAGACCTATTCATCAACCAAATGAACCTTTTGGATCAGGCGGTGAAACTGGCCGCCGAGGCCAATGAACCCCTGGAGATGAACTTTGTCCGTAAACATGCCCTCGAACAAGCTGAGGAAATGGGCATCGGGGTACGGGAAGCAGCCACCCGAATTTTCTCCAACGCTTCCGGTTCCTATTCCTCTAACGTCAACTTGGCTGTGGAAAACAGTAGTTGGGAAGACGAGGCTGAATTGCAGGAAATGTACCTCAAGCGCAAATCCTTTGCCTTCAACTCCGACAACCCCGGCATGATGGATCAAAATCGAGATATGTTCGAGCGGGCTTTAAAAACCGCCGATGCCACTTTCCAAAACCTCGACTCTTCGGAAATCAGCTTGACCGATGTATCCCACTATTTTGATTCTGATCCGACTAAGTTAATCGCCACCCTGCGGGATGACGGCAAAGCCCCCGCCGCCTACATTGCCGACACCACCACCGCCAACGCCCAGGTGCGTACCCTGTCGGAAACGGTGCGTCTTGATGCCCGGACTAAAATGTTGAACCCCAAATGGTACGAAGGGATGCTTTCCCACGGCTATGAAGGGGTACGGGAATTATCCAAACGTTTGGTCAACACCATGGGCTGGAGTGCCACCGCCGGGGCAGTGGATAACTGGGTCTATGAAGACGCCAACAACACCTTCATCAAAGATGAAGAAATGTGTAAGCGCCTGATGGACTTAAACCCCAATTCTTTCCGCCGTATGGTCAGCACTTTATTGGAAGTGAATGGTCGCGGCTATTGGGAAACTTCCGATGAAAACCTGGAACGGTTGCAGGAGCTTTACCAAGAAGTGGAAGATCGCATTGAGGGGGTTGAATAACTAGACCCTAAGTGACAACTTAATTTAATCAAGATAAGGTGAGCTAGTCTCACCTTTTTTACTGGCCTATAATTGAATCTAGGATAGTAAATGTTAAATAAGAGTCTATGTACACGATTAATTTAAACGAAAAAAACGATCGCCTTGTGGAATTAATTGAAAAGGTTATGCAGGGAGAAGAGGTAACAATTCTGTGTGACGATGGTTCTTCTTTCGAGTTATTGCCGACAAAGAATAAGCCGTTTCGGCCGACATTCGGTAGTGCTAAAGGATTAATCCAGATCTCAGATAATTTTGATGAACCTATTGAAGGTTTTGAGGCTTATCAACCGTGAATTTATTGCTAGATACTCATGCCTTTCTTTGGTTTATTAATGGAAGCAATCGCCTTAGTCATCAAGCGAGAGATGCAATTGAGGAAACAAGCAATCATCGTTATTTAAGCATTGCTAGTTTATGGGAGATATCTATTAAAGTCAGTCTCAACAGATTACAAATGGGAATGAGTCTGACGGATTTAGTCGAGCAGGAAGTGATAGGTAATGATATGAAAATTTTGCACATTAATTCCCATCATTTGGAAAAACTCAGTCAGTTAGCTTTCTACCATAAAGATCCCTTTGATCGGTTAATTATTTCCCAAGGTTTAGTGGAAGAATTTAACATCGTCACCAAAGATACACTTTTTTCTGGGTATTCAGTAAAGATCTTGTGGTAAATTAGGTGTACCAAGATGCTAACAGCACTTTCATCAAGGATAAGATGTAAACGGTTGATGTATTTAAACCCCAATTCATTCTGCCGCATGGTCAGCGCTTTATTAGAAGTCAATGGTCGTGGCTATTGGGAGACTTCTGAGGAAAACCTGGAACGCTTACAGGAGCTTTACCAAGAGATGGAAGACCGCATTGAGGGGGTTAAATAAATCAACCACCTATTGGGTTTGAGATAGAGGTATACCCTAACCTCTATTTCTTCCTTTCACATTTAACAAATAGTTTTTACTTCTGAGATGTAGGGGGAGCAGTAAAAAGGTTCTTATTACAATTAGTCCATTCACTTTTTTATGGAAAAATTACCTTCACAAAATGAATTTGAATCTAGACAAGACCTCCAAAGGTACAAAGAAGATGCATGGGCACTTTTTGCACTTCAACTTCGTTTTAATATAGAAGATATACAAACTGTTGCATATGATTCTATTATCACTGATTGGAGTAGTTCACAATCTGTAGCATTAACTGACAAAATAACGGGAGGTGATGACAAAAAATGTGATCTAATTTTTATTGATCGAAATAATGGAATTGTTGTAATTATTCAATCGGAAATCTATAAAGATTCAAACCAACCAACAGCAAAAAAGAACAAGGCATCCGACCTCCATACCGCCGTATCATATATATTCAATAATCCTATCGAATCTATTCCTGATGGTTTCAAGCAAGTTGTACAAGAAATCCGCGAACTACTCAACAATGATGAAATAGAGTTAATTCAATTTTGGTTTGTTCATAATAGACCAGAATCAGAAATCATCAAAAATGAGCTTACCAGCGTCACAAATTCTGCTCTCGCATCGATAAGATCTAGATACAAAAATTCCAATGTCAAAAATATTGCATCATTAGAAGTTGGGAAAAATACAGTCGATGCTTGGTATGGTTCTCTAGAAAACTCAATACTTGTATCTGATGAGTTTTCATTGACAATCTCCGAAGGTTTTTCTATTCAAGCTGGAGAATGGGAAGCTTTTGTCACTCGTATTCCTATTGCTTGGCTTCATGAACAATTTCAAACGCATAAGGATAATTTATTTTCTGCAAATGTTAGAGGATACTTAGGGCGCACTAAAAACCACAAAAATATTAATAATGGAATACGACTAACAGCATTAGAAAATCCTGAAAATTTTTGGGTTTTCAACAATGGAATTACAATATTAGTTCGTGATTTCAAAGATATTCAAGAGGACTCCACACCTTTTAGAAAATTGATAATTAAGGGTTTGTCAATTGTAAATGGAGCACAAACTACTGGTGCTGTAGGTAATTTAGATAGTGAACCAGGAGAATCAGGTTTTGTGCAAACAAGATTTATCAAATGTTCAAACAAAGAAACTATCAAAAAAATTATTGAATTCAATAATCGGCAGAATGAAATAGAGCCTTCCGACTATCGTAGTAATGATCATATCCAAAAAAGATTAAGATGCGAATTTGGTGCGATTCCAAACACTACATATTATGGACGAAGAGGCGGTTCTGAAGATATTATCCGTCGTCCAAATAGAGGAAATAATACTTTTCTTTCTCTTGATACTGTTGCACAGTCACTTGCTTCATTTCATCAAGATCCGGTTATTGCATATAATAACAAGGCTGATATCTGGCTCAAAGATGAATTATATTCAAAATATTTTTGTGACCTTACATCAGCCAAGCATATTCTCTTCGCATTTTCGTTATTACGCGCTGTTGAGAATAAAAAAGATGCTTTAAAGAACAAAAAAGATTCCAGCTCTCTAACAAAACTTGAAGAAGAACAACTGTCATTCTTGACAAAAAGAGGCTCTCATTTTTTGCTTGTTGCAGCTATTGCAAAGTGTCTCGAGACTTTGCTAGAGGAGAGTCTTCCAAACTATTTTTGTCTTTCCTTTGTTAACCTTGATCCAGAAGTTTCAATTGTAAATTGGGGAAATATTGTTGATGCAACTATTCCTTTCTGCAATCAATTATCCGGTGTTGTTAGTAATAGTTTAAGTCAGGCAGAGTCTGCTAAATCATCTATTGATCAATTTGAGAGAATGGTTGCTTCTACATTTAATAGTAACCAGAATATATAGCAAAGAACGAGATAGTTAGGACAATTCTCGCAAAGCTATATCCAATGCAGAAATTAGCGATTCTCCCTTACTAACAAGTTGGGAAACATAACGTTTTAGTCTCGCCCAGAACTTCTCAATTTTGTTCAAGTCTGGTGAATATGGTGGTAAAAATATAACCTCACACCCAGCTTTTGCTAGCAATGCCTTTATTCTTTCTTTCGGATGGAAGCTTGCATTATCCATGATTAGTATCTGACCTGGTATTAACTCTGGTAATAACATTTCTTCTATCCATGTGCATACTACTTGAGCGTTACAGTATCCTTCAAATATCATTGGAGCTATTGTTGTTCCATTCCACCAACAACTTATTATGCTGACTCTCTTGGTTCTATGTCCTAATTTATTTGCCTTGAATCT